>JANQUX010000166.1 GCA_030730545.1 Maribacter sp.
GTGCAGCAAGAGCGAGATGCTATTCAAAAAACGTATTTCAGTCCGCAGAACGTCATCACCGTAAATAGTGCAGAATTATTGAAGGCTGCTTGCTGTAATTTGGCTGAGAGTTTTGAAACGAACCCGTCTATTGATGTGAATTTGTCTGATGGATTAACCGGAACAAAGCAGATTCAAATGCTAGGATTAACAAGTCCGTATTTATTGATTACCCAAGAAAACATACCCATGGTTCGTGGGGCATCACAAGCATACGGATTAACGTTTACACCAGGTACGTGGATCGAGAGTATTCAAATTACTAAAGGTGCAGGTAGTGTTGTAAATGGCTATGAAAGTATATCGGGTCAGATTAATACCGAGTTGGTAAAACCATTTACTGATAATGCTGTTTTTGTAAACGGATATGCAAACCAAAACGGTCGTTATGAGCTAAACACACATTTCAATAGAAAGTTGACTGGCAAGTGGAGTACAGGGTTGTATATTCATGGAAACACGAGAACTCAAAAAGAGGATAATAATGAAGATGGATTTTTAGATGCTCCATTAGGGGAGCAAATTAATGTAATGAACCGTTGGCAGTACCAAGATGCAGAAAAGGGTTGGGTAAGTTTCTTCAATGTTCGTTTTTTAAATGATGAAAAACAAGTAGGGCAAGTAGATTTTAATCCTAATACAGATAGAGTAGACGGTAGTAATAGATCATTGAACGCAGCCGAAGTCCCTGCACTGAGCGGAGCCGAAGTGTGGGGTAGTGAAATTAATACACGTAGGTTCGATACTTCATTAAAATTGGGTTATGTTTTTCCAGAATTACCCTTTCAGAGTTTAGGCTTTCAAACATCATACAGTTTACATAAACAAGATTCATATTTCGGATTTAGAAGCTATGATATCAACCATGAAAGTTTGTATAGTAATTTACTTTTTAATTCTATAATCGGTGATACCAGAAATAAGTTTAAAACCGGAATTACCTTCGCTTATGATGGTTATGATGAAATGGTTACGGCAACAGATTACTCTAGAGACGATACATCTGTAGGGGCATTTTTTGAATATAGCTATGAGAATCTAGAAAAAGTAAGTCTTACAGCCGGTTTGCGAGTAGATAACCATAATAGATTGGGGACTTTTGTGACGCCTAGATTTCATATTAGATATACCCCATGGGAAAAAGGGAGTCTAAGAGGTTCGTTTGGTAGAGGTAAAAGAGCTGCAAATATTTTTGCCGAGAATCAGCAGTTGTTTGCATCTGCAAGGCAAATTAATATTGATGATACAGGTGGTAAAGTATATGGTTTAGATCCAGAAGATGCTTGGAATTACGGAGTAAGCTTTTTACAGGGATTCAATTTTTTAAATAAAAAAGGGGATATTTCTTTAGATTATTACATCACCGATTTTGAAAATCAGGTAGTGGTAGATTGGGAAAATCCGCAAGAGGTTTCTTTTTATAATTTAG
>JANQUX010000167.1 GCA_030730545.1 Maribacter sp.
TACCAATTCGCAATGCTTGATCAGCATCTGGTAGCGATGGTAAATCGTCTAAAATCGTTATTTTACAAGGCTTTGTTATGTATTTATTCCCGAAAATACCAATGGTTATTCCTTCCGCTATTTTTTGAATTGCATCAGGTGTGATTAAGCCATCTAGTTGAGCTAAGTATTCCTTTTCTATTCCTGAACTATTTATAGTGTCACTCAACTTTCCATCCGTGGTCATTAATAATAAACCCTCAGATTTTTCATCTAATCTACCAATTGGCATTATCCCATCCGGAAAATTATAAAGCTCACTTAAAAATCTTTTTTTTCGAAGCTGTCGATCTTCTCCAGAGCTCATCTGACTCAACATTGCAAAAGGTTTATAGATTTTAAAATGGCTGTGTTGCATTAATTTTACCCTTTACGGTTTATTTTGATGACATATGGTCGCAAAAGATACCCTTTTTAACGCATGAATTAGTAATCTACTATAGAGAATGTTACCTTTGTACCCTCCAGAGAAGATTTTATGCAAGAGACAGTTTTTGAATTACAAGATAGAAAGACCGATAAGGAACTTTACAGCTATCAACAAGGAGCAATTCAACAAATTTTTGATAAGTTCGATTCAGAAAGAGATGATTATCACCTATTATATCAACTACCTACCGGTGGTGGTAAAACAGTGATTTTTTCTGAAATGGTACGTCAGTATTTAAAAAACCACAACAAGAAAGTTTTGGTAATGACCCACCGTATTGAACTTTGTAACCAGACTTCGGCAATGCTAACTAGTTTTGGTGTTGTTAACAAAGTAGTCAATAGTAAAGCAAATCTTGATGACCATGAACGCTACAGCTGTTATGTAGCCATGGTAGAAACCTTGAACAATAGGTTGAACGATGATCAATTAGATATTTCTGATGTTGGTCTTGTTATTATTGATGAAGCCCACTATAATTCTTTTACCAAACTATTCAAGTTTTTTGAAAATTCTTTTGTTCTTGGTGTTACGGCAACCCCGTTAAGTTCGAACAAAGATTTACCAATGAACAAAAACTATGATGAGCTTATACCAGGTGAAACCATAGAAAATTTGATAGCCAATGATTTCTTGGCTAGGGCAGAGGTATTTCAATATGACATGGGACTTACATCTCTAGAAATTGGTTCTAATGGTGATTATACCGTTAAATCTTCTGCTGATTTATATACGAGTCCGGCAATGTTGAATAAGCTTTTAGAAGCGTATACTAAGCATTCTAAGAATAAAAAGACATTGATTTTCAACAATGGTATCGAAACTTCTATTCAAGTTTACCATACCTTTCATGCTGCAGGTTTAAATATTCGGCACCTTGATAATACCGCTACTAAAAAACAGCGTAAGCAAATATTAAAATGGTTTAAAGAAACACCTGATGCGATTTTAACATCGGTGAGTATTTTAACTACAGGTTTTGATGAACCTACCAT
>JANQUX010000168.1 GCA_030730545.1 Maribacter sp.
GTTTTCTATATTATTAATCATCGTATTATTAGCATTAGCTATTCGCTATTTATATCTCATCTATTATTTTAAAAGTACATATTTAGCAAAAAAATAAAAATCCAAGTTACTTTACATGAATATACTTACCGTTGAAAATATTTCGAAATCCTATGGCGAAAATGTTCTTTTTGAAAACCTATCTTTTGGGATCAATAAAGACCAAAAAATTGCTTTAATCGCTAAAAACGGTACAGGAAAAACTTCTATACTAAATATATTGTCAGGGGCTGACACACCCGATTCTGGTCAAGTAAACTATCGTAAATCTACACGCGTTTCCTTTTTAGATCAAGAGCCGGTAATGGATCCAAACTTAACTGTAGAGGAAACTATTTTTGCTTCTGATAATGAGATTTTAAAAGTCTTAGAAAATTACGAAAAAGCATTACTAAACCCTGAAGATGCAGATGCTTACCAAAAAGCATTTGATGCCATGGATCGTTTTGAAGCTTGGGATTTTGAAACCCAATACAAACAAATTCTATCTAAGTTAAAACTAGAAGATTTAGATGCTAAAGTTGGCAAACTATCTGGTGGACAAAAGAAACGTTTAGCCTTAGCAAATGCGCTAATAAATAAGCCAGACCTTTTGGTATTAGATGAGCCTACCAACCATTTAGATTTAGAAATGATCGAATGGTTAGAAGAGTTTTTCGCGAAAGAGAACATGACCTTATTTATGGTAACGCACGACCGTTTCTTTTTAGAGCGTGTGTGTAATGAAATTATTGAATTAGAAAACGGAAAACTTTATCCGTATAAAGGAAACTATTCTTACTACTTAGAAAAGAAAGAAGCCCGTATTGAGCAAGAAGCAACCGAACAGCATAAAACAGAATTACTATTTAAGAAGGAGTTGGATTGGATGCGTAGGCAACCAAAAGCCCGTACGACCAAATCTAAATCGAGAATTGATGATTTTGCGGTAATTAAAGACAAGGCAAGCCAACGTAGAAAAGACCACCAAGTTCAGCTAGAGTTGAATATGGAACGTGTGGGAAGTAAAATTCTTGAGCTTCATAAGATTTCTAAATCCTTCCCAGGTAAGCCAATTCTAGACAAATTCGAATATGTTTTTCAAAAAGGAGAGCGTATTGGTATCATTGGTAAGAACGGTACCGGTAAATCTACCTTTCTAAATATTCTTAGTGGTCGTGACCAACCAGATAGCGGTAAAGTAATTGTGGGTGAAACAATTAAATTTGGCTACTACACGCAAAAAGGGATTGATATAAAACCTGGTCAAAAAGTAATCGATGTAATTCGTGAATTCGGAGATTATATTCCTTTAATGAAGGGGAGACAGATTTCTGCACAACAGTTATTAGAACGTTTTCTTTTCGACAGAAAAAAGCAATACGATTTCGTTGATAAACTAAGTGGTGGTGAGCGAAAACGACTATACCTATGTACTATATTAATTCAGAATCCGAACTTTTTAATATTAGATGAGCCTACCAACGATTTAGATATTGTAACCCTAAATGTATTGGAAAGCTTCTTGTTAGATTTTCAAGGATGTTTAATGGTGGTATCTCACGACCGTTACTTTATGGATAAGATTGTAGATCACCTATTTGTATTTAGAGGTGATGCCGTAGTTGAAGATTTCCCAGGTAACTATTCAGACTACAGAGCATACGAAGACAGTCAGGTCTTGGAAAAACGCGAACAGAAAGAAATTCAAAGTGCTCCTAAAACTAGTTGGAAAGAACCAGACGATACACCGAAGATATCTTACGCAGACCAACAGGAGTTCAAAAAACTGGAGCGGGAAATACAAAAATTAGAGAAACAGAAAGTTGCGCTACAAGAGAAGTTCACCGATGGTTCGTTAAGTGGCGATGATATTAAAGACCTAGGCATTGAACTAAAAGAAGTAACCGATACTATTGAAAGTAAGACCGAACGTTGGTTCGAGCTTTCAGCATTAATGGAAGGTTAGACCCTATTACCACCTTAATTTCCGAATACATTTTACAACTACATTAACCGTAGACGAATGATTTTTACCATTCGTCTATAGTTAAATGCTGCCCAACTACGAGCGGCAAAATATGTTTGTTCATCCCTGTACTTTAGCAGTGTAAAACAAATAGTATGAAATCAATTATTCTTTTAACCGCTCTTTTCTTCTCTACTTTCTTAGTACAAGCGCAAGCTAACAACGAGAGTGTTTCTTTAGAGATAGAAACTATACAAGTAGAGATGGTTCAAACAATTAAAAGTAATGATATCGTTCTACCAACAATTGAAACTGAAAACACAATGGAAGTTGCAAGATTGTACAAGAACAAAAACAACAGAGTAATTAAGGCTTTAGAATTCACAACAAAAATGAACAACGCTAAACTTTCTTAATACAATTTTTAAATACCCTTTTCGCCCCAATCTTTTACCTGCCCCATTTCTTACCAAAACCTACTTTTTATTTATTAATCACAATCATCACAATTCTAAGTTGCACCACTATCCTTACTTTTGACAAAAATTGAAACGTAGCTAGTGTTCCGCCTTCTATCATTTATTAAATTCTTGTGTACAGCAACAAATCAGCATGGGGTTCATTCTCCATTTGTGTATGATTATGTAACCAAATGTTTATATGTGCCAAATACACTAAAACGTCCGAAGACTTTAAGTGTGCTTGTAAAGAGTATAAATTTCTTTAACCTGAAGACGATACAATTATTAGGGGACGATAGAACATCCGAAGAAATCATAAAAAAACATTGCCCAAGCATCTCTTTTATTGACGACAATGCCGATGTTATTTTCGGTAACATTGCTGATTTAAAGAATACTGATGTCGAAGTAAACAAACTACCGAGTGCATCAATGCTACTTTTAAACGGAATTCATAAAAACAGTGAAAATATTAAGAACTGGGAATACATTAAAACCTTAGAACATGTAAGCGTATCTTTAGATTTGTTTTACTGCGGAGTCATATTCTTTAGAAAAGAACAAGTAAAGGAACATTTTAAAATACGGATATAAACCAGTAATTTTAGACTAAAGTAAATTTTTAATGAGCAGTAATACTATTTATATTACCCTGGGTGTCGTTTTTGCTATTTACTTAGCTATACGTATTACTAGTAAAAGTAAATCTAGCGACCGAAAATCAAGAAAATTCATGGGAGATTATGAACGTAAAGAAAAAAAAGAGAATTAATCGTTCAGAAATTATATCGTAATAATTCTCAATATCTAGTATTAAATAATCTACACCCCGACTTTCTATAATTTATAAAATGAAAATATATACCAAAACAGGAGATGACGGCACTACCGGACTTTTTGGGGGCACACGTGTACCAAAGCATCATATTCGTATCGATAGCTATGGTACGGTCGATGAATTGAATTCTTGGTTAGGTCTCATTAGAGATCAAGACATAGACCCTATTTACCAACAACAACTTACTGCCATTCAAGAACATTTATTTACCGTTGGGGCTATTTTAGCTACCGACCCAGAGAAGGAAATACTTAAAAATGGCAAAAATCGCTTGAAGATCACCAAAGTAGGTACTATTGAAATTGAGTTTTTAGAACGAGTTATAGATGAAATGGATAGTCAATTGCCACCAATGACCCATTTTATTCTACCTGGTGGTCATACAACAGTGTCATACTGTCATATTGCTCGAACTGTATGCAGAAGAGCCGAACGAATTTCAACTTTATTATTTCAAAATGAGCCATTTGATAAAAATGTGCTATCTTTTATAAATAGGCTTTCAGATTATCTTTTTGTATTGGCACGAAAATTGTCTTATGATTTAAAGGCGAAAGAAATAAAATGGATTCCTAAAAAAAAGGACTAATAAATCTGTAATTTATTCGTTATCAATAAACAAATGCAAAAAAAAATTGAGAAAAAGATGAAATTTATAAGTAATTTCTTTGCTGTCTCGATTTAAAAATTAATTTTGCAAAAAATTAAAATCAAACAATTACTATGTATTGGACATTAGAATTAGCGTCTTATTTAAGTGATGCACCTTGGCCGGCAAGTAAAGATGAGTTAATAGATTACTCCATCAGAACTGGAGCCCCTCTAGAAGTCGTAGAAAATTTACAATCTATGGAAGAAGAAGGTGGCGAAATATATGAATCTATCGAAGAGATATGGCCTGACTACCCTACGGAAGAAGACTACCTCTGGAACGAGGACGAATATTAATATTCGATATTATAATAACTACAAAAAAGTCTCCTCGGAGGCTTTTTTTTTATGTAATTTTGGCAGGTTATTAGGTTAAACGGTTGAAAAAACAAGACTGGAATACCTTTTGCTATTTTACCGTGTCGAGCATATTTGTCGACTCTATAATAATTTGAATAGAATCTTCGTCATAAAAATGGCTGGGTAAATTTCATTTCTAATAGTTTAAAATATATGAGTTTCATTAATTCCATCCTAAAGGCATTCGTCGGTGATAAATCACAAAAAGATGTAAAGGAACTACAGCCTTTAGTAGATCAAATAAGATCATTCGAATCAAAGTTAGAAAGTCTTAGTCATGACGAACTTAGGCAGAAAACAATAGAATTCAAGAAGGTTATAAAAGAATCTATAAAAGAGAAAACAGACCAAATAAGCACTTTAGAAGAAGAGGTTAAAAACTCTACCGATATTGATAAGAATGAAGATATCTATACCGAAATAGATAGACTAAAAGAAGAGGCTTATACCATTTCTGAAGAGACCTTGAACAAATTACTACCTGAAGCTTTTGCTGTAGTAAAGGAAACTGCCAAGCGATTTGCCAATAACGAAACGTTACAAGTAACTGCTTCTGAGTATGACAGAACACTGTCAGGTTCTAAAGATTATGTCACACTTGAAGGTGCTAATGCCGTCTGGAAAAATTCTTGGAACGCTGCCGGTAAAGAAGTTACTTGGGACATGGTACATTATGATGTACAACTTATTGGCGGTATAGCCATGCACCAAGGTAAAATTGCAGAGATGCAAACTGGTGAAGGTAAAACCCTTGTGGCAACCCTACCTTTATATTTAAATGCTTTGAGCGGTAACGGTGCCCATTTGGTAACCGTAAATGATTATTTGGCAAAAAGAGATAGTGCTTGGATGGCACCTATATTTCAATTTCACGGCTTATCGGTAGATTGTATCGATCACCACAGACCAAATTCTGATGGTAGACGCGCAGCCTACAATGCCGATATTACTTATGGTACAAACAATGAATTCGGATTCGATTACCTGAGGGATAATATGGCGCATACGCCAAAAGATTTGGTGCAACGCCCGCACAATTATGCAATGGTCGATGAGGTCGATTCAGTTTTGGTCGATGATGCTCGTACGCCACTAATTATATCTGGTCCGGTACCAGAAGGTGACCGTCATGAATTTAATGAGCTGAAACCAAAGGTTGACGAAATTGTAAAAAAACAACGTCAGCATTTAACAGGTGTATTAGCAGAAGCTAAAAAATTAATCGCAGAAGGTGATACAAAAGAAGGTGGTTTTCTTTTACTTCGTGTATATCGTGGTTTACCTAAAAATAAAGCATTAATTAAATTCTTAAGTGAAGAAGGTGTAAAACAATTACTTCAGAAAACCGAGAATTTTTACATGCAAGACAACAACAGGGAAATGCCGGTTGTTGATGAAGATTTATTGTTTGTAATCGATGAAAAAAATAACCAAATAGAATTGACAGATAAAGGGGTCGATTATATTTCTGGAGAGCAAAATAGAGATTTCTTTGTGATGCCAGATATTGGTGGAGAAATTGCTAAGATTGAAAATCAAAATCTTGAGATAGAAAAAGAAGCTGAACTTAAAGAAGATCTTTTTAAAGATTTTACTATTAAGAGCGAGCGTATACATACCATGAGCCAATTATTAAAGGCTTATACCCTATTCGAAAAAGATACGGAGTATGTGGTAATGGAAAACAAAGTAATGATTGTAGATGAGCAGACCGGTCGTATTATGGACGGTCGTAGATACTCCGACGGTTTACACCAAGCAATTGAGGCAAAAGAGAATGTAAAAATCGAGGCGTTGACTCAAACTTTTGCAACGGTTACGTTACAGAACTACTTTAGAATGTACAGCAAACTTGCTGGTATGACAGGTACTGCTGTTACTGAAGCTGGCGAATTCTGGGAAATCTACAAGTTAGATGTAATGGAAATTCCGACCAACAGACCTATTGCAAGAGAAGATAAAAATGATCTTATCTACAAAACGAAAAGAGAAAAGTACAATGCAATTATTGAGGAAGTAACCAAAATAAGCCAATCAGGCAGACCTGTATTGATTGGTACCACCTCTGTAGAAATATCAGAATTGTTATCTAAATTATTGAGTGTACGTAAAGTTCCTCATAATGTATTGAACGCGAAACTTCATAAAAAAGAAGCAGATGTAGTTGCTGAAGCTGGTAACGCTGGTATTGTAACAATTGCAACCAACATGGCTGGTCGTGGTACAGATATTAAGTTGTCTGAAGCTGTTAAAAAAGCAGGCGGACTAGCAATTATAGGTACAGAAAGACATGATTCTCGTCGTGTAGATAGACAGTTACGTGGTCGTTCTGGTCGTCAAGGAGATCCAGGAAGCTCTCAATTCTATGTTTCGTTAGAAGATAACCTAATGCGTTTATTCGGTTCTGACAGGGTTGCTAAGATGATGGATAAAATGGGCTTGGAAGATGGCGAGGTTATTCAGCATAGCATGATGACCAAATCTATTGAACGTGCTCAGAAAAAAGTAGAAGAGAACAACTTTGGTGTACGTAAGCGTTTATTGGAGTATGATGATGTAATGAACGCGCAACGTGAAGTTGTGTATAAAAGAAGACGTCATGCTTTACAAGGCGAACGTTTAAAGCTTGATATTGCCAATATGGTCTATGACACCTGTGAGGTCATCGTAGAAAGCAATAAGGCGGCAAGTGATTATAAGAATCTAGAATTTGAACTGATAAAGTATTTCTCGATAACAGCACCAATTGATGAGGCTGAATTCGGAAAAATGACCGCTCAAGAAATTACAGGTAAAATTTATAAGGCTGCATACGAGTATTATAATGATAAGATGGAGCGTAATGCTGCAGCGGCTTTCCCAGTAATTAAAAAGGTACATGAAGATAATGCCAACAATTTTGAGCGTATCGTAGTTCCTTTTACAGACGGAATTAAAAGCTTGAATGTAGTAACTAACCTTCAAGAAGCATATGATAGTAACGGTAAGCAATTAGTTACCGATTTTGAGAAAAACATCTCATTGGCTATTATAGATGACTCGTGGAAAACACATCTTCGTAAAATGGATGAGTTAAAGCAGTCTGTACAATTA
>JANQUX010000169.1 GCA_030730545.1 Maribacter sp.
GGAGAAGATTTGCATATAGCCGTTTGGCCCGGTTCCGATTATAATACCGCTGATATTACACGATTTATTGCGAGGGAATCTAGATCTTTTGTAGTTTCGGTTTCTAGTTTAATGAGCAAAACCGACTTCCCTAAAGACACACCACACTTAGATACTATTCTTGAAAACTGCCCAGATACTCTAGCAAACGGTGGCTCTTGTATTGCTGGTCCAGATGGAGAATGGATTTTGCCTCCAGTTATTGATAAAGAAGGTTTAATTACTGCCACTATTGATTTTAACAGGGTACTTGAAGAACGACAAAACTTTGATTCTGTAGGGCACTATTCTAGACCAGACGTAACGAAATTAACCGTTAATAGAGAACGGCAATCAATTGTTGACATAAATGATTAAAATGGAAAGAACTTAACTGTTCTCTCCATTCAACTCTTTTATAATCTCAGCAAACAGTTGATAAGATTTTATACGGTCTTGTCCGTCATAAATATTAGTCACTGTAATCAATTCATCAACCTGAGTATCTGATATAAACTGCACTACTTGTTTTTTAACGGTCTCTTTGCTTCCAATAAATAAAGAAACTTACTCAAAAACTACATATTGTTTTCTGGATTTTTTCTTTGGTGGTTTTTATTCGTCTACTTTATCTTTTCAGTAGTATAGTAGCTCTCATGATAAAATATAAATAAATATTAAATCTAAAGCATGTATGATATCAACATGTTAACATTGCACAAAACCTTAACATTTGCATTGAATCTTTTATAAATAAATTAATTTTAATTTATAAAAATCAAGTTAAAACCCACCAATGAATCTTACCATCGAAAACATACTTCTAGTAGGTTCTATTCTGCTATTTATTAGCATTATAGTAGGTAAGACCTCGTACAAGTTTGGGGTACCTACATTAATCCTTTTCTTGGCTATTGGTATGCTGGCAGGTTCTGATGGTATTGGTGGTATTCATTTCGACGACCCAAAGCTTGCTCAATTCATCGGTATTGTTTCTTTGAACTTCATTCTCTTTTCCGGGGGGCTGGATACCAACTGGAAAGCCGTAAAACCGATTTTAAAAGAGGGTCTTTTACTTTCTACCTTAGGCGTTTTACTTACAGCACTTACACTTGGTACTTTTGTATACTACATTACCGATTTCACCATTTACGAGAGTATGCTTTTGGGATCCATAGTCTCATCTACCGATGCCGCCGCTGTCTTCTCCATATTACGGTCAAAGAACTTAGCGTTGAAAAATAACCTTAGACCTACTTTAGAGCTAGAAAGCGGTAGTAACGATCCCATGGCATATGTACTAACGCTCGCTTTTTTAACACTTGTTATAAATCAAGACCTAAGCATAATAGCTATGATACCTCTGTTTCTAAAGCAAATGATCTTAGGTGGTATCGGCGGATTCGCTTTTGGTAAATTGAGCGAGGTAATCATTAACA
>JANQUX010000170.1 GCA_030730545.1 Maribacter sp.
GAAAAAAGGCAGCGATTGGGCGATGCCGCAGCAGGTACCGTTGTTATTAGTACAAAAAATAAGACTAAAGTTTCGCATACCATTTTAGAAGAAGTAGAAGATACGTATGTGCCAAAATTTGTGAATGTTACCATACTGACAGATAAAGATGTAAGACTGATCAAAGAAACCTTTAGTATAGCTCAAAAAAGCAATGATTTTAAAACGATGAAGGCGCTTAGAGAAAAAGTTGATAGTATATTGCAGACCAATTCAGATTTATATGATAAGCAGTATTTAGATACTGTTTTAAAAGATTATAACTACTTCACCCAAAAGCTGTAATATGTTTTATTTCGTCATTGATATTTTAGGAACTATTGCATTTGCCATATCAGGTGTTTTGGTAGCGATGGATAAAAGATTAGATGTTTTCGGCGTACTTATCATTGCTTTTGTAACAGCAGTTGGCGGTGGTACTCTAAGAGATTTATTAATCGGAATTCGACCTGTAGGATGGTTGAATGCACCAATGCATCTGCTCATTATTGTAATTACCGTTTTGTTGGCCATCATTTTTGTGAAGCAGTTGAAATACGTTAGAAAATCACTCTTTCTATTTGACACTATTGGCATTGGTCTATATACCATGGTAGGTATAGAAAAAGGTTTAGCGGCAGATTTATCACCTGTTATGTGTATCGCCTTAGGTACTATTACAGCTTGTTTTGGCGGAGTAATTCGAGATATTTTATGTAATGAAATACCTGTAATATTCAGAAAAGAAATTTATGCAACGGTCTGTATTTTAGGCGGACTCGTATACTTTCTGTTAATTCAATTTCCGATACAAAATACCATAGCCTATTCTTTGGCAATTGTTACTATTATAATCATGCGGGTTTTAGCGGTACGTTTTAAAATATCGCTTCCAAATATCTATCGCGAGGGATTGTAAAGATTTTTTAGAGTATTTGGCGAAGCCAAATAGCTATACTTCGGCCAAAAGCCAAAAGCCAAAAGCCAAAAGCCAAAAGCCAAAAGCCAAAAGCTACTTTAGTACTTCAGCTTTTTCAATATAGATATTCTGTTCAGGCCAATCTCCTTTACTAACTGGTTGGTTATTTATTTTATCGACAACATCCATACCTTCTATAACTCTGCCGAAAGGGGTATACTCTTCATCTAAATGATACGATCCAGGGTCGGTAACAACTATAAAAAATTCAAAAGGAGATGCAAGCATGTGCGGGTTGTCCAATTCGCTACTAGGCATAGAAACGGTGCCTCTATGATGTTTATGCCCTTTTCTAGCATCTGGTGGCAAAAGGTATCTTCCTATTTCAGATCTTTTTCTACCTGTATTTTCATCATCAGAATTTCCGCCTTGAATAATAAAGTTTTTCACCACCCTATGAAATTGGGTATAATCAAAATAACCCTTTTCAGTAAGGTAAATGAAATTAGCTCGGTGATACGGTACATTTTCGAATAGCTCAATTGTAAAACTACCGAGGTTAGTGGTAATTTTAACCTTGTTCGCTTTTAAGGTTTTTTCATAGTTGAAAAAGAATTCTATAGCATTTTCTTCGTCAAGCACAAAAGCTTCTTCTTTTGGGTCTTCGATAACTTCATTTTCTGTAATTTTAATTGAATCTAATACAGCCTCTGGTTCGGTAGTAGCGCTATCAACTTTCTTAGAAGTATCTTTGCAGCTAGCTACTGCCATAATGGCTAAGAGAAAAAATGTATAGAATTTGAGTGAACGCATGGATTTCAATTTTTTTGAACAACAAATATCAAAAATAAAGGATCTACCGCTACCGGGAGAAGCTTCTCAGCATAAAATGGCGCCAGAAATTCGTATAGAAGAATTACAGCGAATCAATCAAACGAAGAAGAATCCGAGGAAAGCGGCAGTTATGGCATTGTTTTATCCAACGGTAAATCAAAATACCAACCTTTTATTGATTCTGAGAAAAACTTATAAAGGTGTGCATTCGAACCAAGTTGGTTTTCCGGGTGGGAAAGCAGAAAAGTCAGATGACGGGTTATTAACAACGGCATTACGAGAAACCCATGAAGAAGTAGGGGTGCATCCGAAAGATGTTATTGTGGTGAAAGAAATTTCAGAAATTTTTATTCCCCCAAGTAATTTTATCGTCCAACCATTCATTGGTTTATATAAAGAACCCAAACCATTTATAAAACAAGAGTCAGAGGTAGAGTTGATTTTAGAAGTTCCAATACTAGACTTTTTAGATGATACCAAAGTTGTTTCTAAAAAATTAACAACATCATACGCGGTAGATATTGAAGTACCTGCCTTTAAATTAAACGGTTATATCGTTTGGGGTGCTACGGCAATGATGTTGAATGAGATTAAAGAGTTATTAAAGCAGGTGTTGTAAAGCATATTTAATTATTTTAGCATTCTATGGGATTATTTGATAAAAACCCTTTCGGGCATAACTTATTCATTAAAAAGTGGCTAATTCGTATTTTGGCATTGCTATCGCATCAGCGATATAAGCGATTTAATACGTTAGAAATTGAAGGTTCTGAAATAATCAGAAACTTGCCAGATAAAAATGTACTATTTGTAAGTAACCATCAAACTTACTTTGCCGATGTAGTGGCGATGTTTCATGTGTTTAATGCTAGTTTAAGTGGTCGTGAAGATTCGATTAAAAATCTTGGGTACATTTGGCAGCCTAAATTGAATATGTATTATGTAGCCGCTGCAGAAACCATGAAAAAAAGTTTGCTGACCAAAATCATGGCCTACGCAGGTTCTGTTAGTGTAGAAAGAACATGGCGTTCAGAAGGTCAAAATGTGAATCGTCAAGTAAAAATGAGCGATATCTCTAGTATAGGCAAAGCTTTAAATGATGGTTGGGTAATCACTTTTCCACAAGGTACTACCACCCCTTGGAAACCTTTACGAAAAGGTACAGCACATATTATTAAGAAGTATAAGCCCGTTGTAGTACCTGTTGTTATAGATGGGTTTAGAAGATCTTTTGATAAAAAGGGACTTCGTATCAAAAAGAAGGGGATACTTCAATCGCTGGTCATTAAAGAACCGTTGCAAATAGATTATGAAAATGAATCTTCAGAATCGATCATTGAGAAGTTGGAATATGCTATTGAACAGCATCCTTCATTTTTAAAGGTGATTTCTAAACAAGATTTATTGGCCTTCGAAGAAGAGAATAAACAACGTAAATGGAAAAAAACTTAAACTGCTAAATGTCTTAGTTCGCTGTAATTATGTTTTAGCTTTCTAAGTAGTAAACCATAAAGTAAAAAGTAAATTACTCCCATTACCAAAGTTAAGAGTACGCCGAAAATACCAATGGATAGCATTAAGGTAATTTTTAACTTTTCTTGCGATATGTTTTCTAAACTACCTTTTAATTCAGGAAAGGCTGAAATTATATTATCGTTCAAATAAACACCTATAATCATAATGATAATGGTAACCATTATCATTGATAATGAAAAAATGACATAGTGCTTTACAGTTTTTCTTGTCTTAATAATTTTCTTCATCAAATTTTTAGAATTATCTAAAACTGATATTTCTCTAAATCGCTTATAAAATTGAAAAATAAAATAAAAGGCAACTGCATAAGTAAAAATTGAAAGAATCAGTAGATATTTAGATACGCCTATTTTATCATAGATTTCCATTCCTTCACGCATTGATGGCAGTAAGTATAGAAGATGTGGTACGGTAAATTCTAAAATACTAATAATCAATATCCATTTAACGATAGAGGAAGATTTCTTCCATATCATTTTATGTATTTCTTCATAGCTCAGCTTAGGAACATTGAATTCCTTCTTCTGCCAGTCTTTCTTTAATAATTCCAGTTCATCCGTCATATGCCTATGGATTCAAAATGGTTTTTAATTTTGTTTTAATACGATTCATTTTCACTCGTGCATTTACCTCGGTTAAACCTAACGTTTCTGATATTTCGGCATAGTTTTTATCCTCCAGATATAAGAAAACTAAGGCTTTGTCGATATCATTCAATTGCTTGACGGCTTTATACATCAATTTCAATTGCAGCTCTTCGGTTTCATCATATTCATCGGCTTTGATCTTAAAAATTATAGATTCATAGTCCGCCGTATCAATTCGCCTTTTACGCTTTCTGTATAATGTAATAGCTGTATTAAGGGCTACCCTATACATCCAAGTGCTGAATTTTGCTTCTCCTCTAAACTTGGGGTATGCTTTCCACAGTTGAATCGTAATTTCTTGGAACAAATCGTTATGCGAGTCGCGGTCATTTGTATACAGGGTACACACTTTATGGACAATGTTTTGATTGTCTTGCAGCTCGGTCACAAATTTGTGTTCCAGTTCTTTGTTCACTATTGGTTGGTTGTTCTTACGAGGTTAGTCTTCGATTGGTTTCAATTGTTACAATAAATTTGTAAATACATAAAAAAAAGTGCCAAAGGTAACCTTGGCACTTTTCAATTCTAGATGAATGCTAGACTATTTTCTGTAATCTAAAGCTGGAGCTCTATCGCCTAAAAGCGGAATATATTTAAAATCTGCGCCTCTATTTTCTAAAAACTCTGCTTTGGCGGTTTCTATTAATTTTTTATCCTTAAACAAGTCAATTGCAGTCATTGTAAGTGTTTTTGCAGCTATCATCATGCCCTTGTTACCAATTGAAGTACCACCTGCAGCAACCGCTTGCCAGCTATGCGCCGGTGTGCCAGGTACCCACGTAGCAGTACTGAAACCAACAGTTGGTACGGTGAAACTAACATCGCCAACATCGGTAGAGCCGAATGCTTTAGCTTCTGTTTTGTACGGTTGCACATTTTTTGCTGTATCAAGATCAGCCTTTTCTTGACCTAATGATTTTGCGATTTTATCGGCAAAAGCCTTTTCTTCTGCAGTATATTCCATTCCGCCTACTTCAGATAGGTTTTCATGCATTACTTTCTGTAAAGTAAGATTAGGAAGTAACTCATGAGTACCACCGATCATTTCATAATCCATCGTTGTACCTGTACCTAAAGCAGCGCCTTCGGCAGCTTTTACCATACGGTCAAAAATTTCAATAACCACATCACGTCTATTATGACGAGCATAGTAATATACTTCGGCAAAATCAGGAATAACGTTCGGTGCTTTACCGCCATCTGTAATAACATAATGAATTCTTGCTTCTTGCGGTATATGCTCACGCATCATATTGATCATCATATCCATAGCTTCAACACCATCTAATGCAGAACGTCCTTTTTCCGGTGATGCAGCAGCATGTGCAGAAATACCATGGAATCTAAATTTAGCAGACTTATTTGCTAAAGCCGCACCGGCACTAGCTGCATTTTGAGCACCTGGGTGCCAATGTAATGCAATATCGACATCATTAAAAAGTCCTTCACGAACCATATATACTTTGCCAGATCCACCTTCTTCTGCAGGCGTACCGTAAAAACGAATAGTGCCTTTAGATTTGTTAGCTTCTAACCATTCTTTTGTTGAAATGGCAGCAGCTGTAGAAGCTGTACCGAATAAGTGATGACCACAGGCGTGACCTGCTGCTGCGCCAGCAGATTGCTTTTCGGCGACCGCTTTTTGAGAAAGCCCAGGTAGGGCATCGAATTCTCCCATTATCGCAATAACCGGGCTGCCACTACCATATTCGGCAATGAATGCGGTAGGTATACCTGCAACACCTTTTTTGATGCTGAAGCCTGCATCTTGTAATGTTTTTTGTAAAAGGTCAGAGCTTAGTTCCTCTTGGTAGCCCATTTCTGCGAATCCCCAAATATTTTGAGCAATAGTCCCATAATCTGCACTTTTCTGCTCTAAATTTTTAATAATATCTTTTTCGCTTTTTTGAGCATTCATTGAATAATAGGAAGTACTTAGTACCGCCAATAAAATAAGGGTTTTGCGCATTTTGGTGTTTGTTTGAGTTAGACCTTAAAGATACTAAAAACACATTATTATTATAAAGTAGAAATCCATTTGTTTAATTTTGCGTTTAAGTAATCATACTATGAACATACCACTTTCAAGCTATCCTAGAATTGTAATAATAGGTGGTGGTTTTGGCGGAGTCTCTCTGGCGAAAAAATTAAGTAAACAAGAAGTACAGGTAGTTCTTATCGACAAGAACAATTACCATACTTTTCAGCCCTTATTATATCAAGTATCTACAGGTGGTCTTGAACCAGATTCTATAGCATACCCGCTACGTAAAGTTTTAATAGGGTATGATAATTTTTATTTCCGCTTAGCTGAAGTTGAGCATATAGATACTGCCGGTAAAAAGTTGAATACAAATATTGGTGATTTAAGTTTTGATTATTTAGTAGTAGCTACAGGTTCTGAAACTAATTTCTTTGGAAATGAGGAGATAGAAAAGAACGCGATGTCTATGAAGTCGATTCCGCAATCATTAAATCTGCGTAGTTTAATTTTAGAGAACTTCGAACAGGCGCTTCTTACAGATGATTATCATGAAAGAGATGCTTTGATGAATTTCGTCATAGTAGGTGGTGGTCCGACAGGGGTAGAGCTTTCTGGTGCTTTGGCAGAAATAAAGAAAGGTATTTTACCAAAAGATTACCCAGATTTAGACACAAGAAGAGCACAGATTAATATTGTGCAGGGTGGCGATTGCTTATTACCAGGTTTTAGTGCGCAAGCATCAAAAAAAGCAGAAGACTTTTTAGAGAAATTAGGAGTTCAGGTTTGGAAAGGAGTTCGGGTTACTGGATATAATGGTAAAACCGTTACAACCCTTACCGATTTAAAGTTTGATGCTGCCACTGTAGTTTGGGCAGCTGGGGTAAAAGGAGCTGGTATAAAAGGTTTAGATGCAGAAGGCGTAATTGCTGGTGGTAATAGAATAAATGTCAACGAATTCAACCAGGTAGTAGGTCATACTAATATATTCGCTATTGGTGATATTGCGTGTATGGCAACCGTAGATAATCCTCGTGGGCACCCAATGGTGGCACAACCGGCAATACAGCAAGGAAAATTGCTCGGTAAAAATTTAGTCAATTTATTAGAGAACAAACCCATGAAACCATTTGTTTATAACGATAAAGGTAGCATGGCGACGGTTGGTAGAAATAAAGCGGTTTGCGATATTAAGAAATTCCGATTTCAAGGTGTATTTGCTTGGTTCGTTTGGATGTTCGTTCACTTGTTTTTCTTGATAGGATTTAGAAATAGAATGGTCGTATTTATCAACTGGGTATATAACTATATTCGATTTGATCGTGAAGCACGTTTGATCATTCGCCCGTTTAAAAGAGATTACAGTCAGTTCAAAGAT
>JANQUX010000171.1 GCA_030730545.1 Maribacter sp.
AAGACAAATATTTTGATAAATACACAAAAACTAGTTTTGAAAAACCTTCCGCCTCTGTATTAGATGCATTGAATTGTGACCCCGTAAAGCGTGACGGATTCTTTAAGCGTCTCTTTAAAAATCCAAATAAAAAGAAGAACAAAAAATTTGACGGATAATCGATTCTTTAATCAATTTTAGCCTCTACCATGATTTGTATCGTTTATTTTGATATATTTATGATATCATTTTAATATCACATATTATGAAAGTAGAGAAAATTCACAAAGCACAGAATGGCTACATAATGCTTTTTGTTGTATTAGCCCTTTTAATTGGAGGTGTTGCACTTCTAAGAATCTATGTTGGCGCATTTATGATTTTTGCCGCATTATTTATGTGTGCTGGGTTTATACTGGTGAATCCGAACAGCTCAAGAGTTTTACTACTATTTGGTAAATACATGGGTACGATTAAAGAAAACGGACTTTTTTGGGCGAATCCCTTATACACCAAAAAAAGAATTTCATTACGAGCTAGTAATTTTGATAGCGAACGTTTAAAAGTAAATGACAAACTTGGTAACCCAATTATGATCAGCACCATACTTGTTTGGCGCGTAACCAATACCTACAAAGCTGCTTTCGATGTTGATGATTATCAAAATTTTGTACGTGTACAGACCGATGCTGCCGTGCGTAAACTGGCGAGTATGTACCCTTACGATAATTTTGCCGATGAAGGTCTTGACGAAGATATTACCTTAAGATCTAGTGTTAACGAGGTAAGTGAGGCATTAGAGCAAGAGTTGCAAGAACGCCTTTCTATGGCAGGTCTAGAAGTGTTAGAAGCGCGTATAGGCTATTTGGCTTATGCACAAGAGATAGCAAACGCCATGTTAAAAAGACAGCAAGCTACAGCCATAGTCGCTGCGAGACATAAAATAGTAGAAGGTGCCGTAAGTATGGTTGAAATGGCTTTAGAAGAATTGAGTAAAAAGAATCTGGTAAATCTAGATGATGAAAGAAAATCTGCCATGGTAAGTAACCTAATGGTCGTTCTATGTTCAGATAAAGATGTTTCACCTATTGTAAATGCAGGCTCATTAAATCATTGATATGCGAATCTTCAACGAAACTCAGCGTTTTACACAATGGTGGCTTCTATTGATAAATATAGCTTTGCTATTTTTGATGTTATATAGTTGTTATACCTGGTTTATGTTAGAGGATGCTGTAGGTAATGTTACAGTAGATGACCGAGTAGGTCAAACGATATTCATACTAGTAATTGCCCTTCTAATACCCCTGATATATGTTTTTAATTTAAAAACTACTATCGATGAAATCGGTATACATTATCAATTTATACCTATAAATTTTTCAAAAAAGATAATTAGGTGGCATGAAATAGAAAAATGCTTTGTACGCACATACAGTCCCATTCGAGAATATGGTGGAT
>JANQUX010000172.1 GCA_030730545.1 Maribacter sp.
TAAAAAATCAAGAGGGTGTAAAAGTTTTTGTAGAAGGTATAAGTGAAGATGGTACTCTTATTTCTATTGAAAAGAAAATCGTTTTAAAATCAGAGGTAGATAACTAATATTTTTTCAGTTTTAGCCAACAGCCAACAGCCAACAGCCAACAGCCAACAGCCAACAGCCAACAGCCAAGAACTACCAACCCCCAGAAGCTCCACCGCCGCCAAAGCCGCCGCCGCCGAAACCACCTCCGAATCCGCCACCGCCAAAGCTTCCGCCTCCACTGCTTCCTCCGAATCCGCCAGAGCCATTAGAACGACCCATATTGCTGAGAATAATCATGTCCCACGGACTCAATCCGCCACGCTTTCTGCCGCCGTTACCGTCGTTATTATCATTTTTACGACTCCAAAGAATAAACAGTATTACGATAAAAATAATAAATGGCAGTATCGATGATAACGGGAAACCTTCGTTTTCTCCAAAGGTTCTTTCTTCTTGAAATTCACCGTTTAAGACTTGAAAAATTACATCAGACCCTTTATCTAGTCCGCCATAATAATTACCGACCCTAAATTCTGGGAGAATTACATTTTCAATAATTCGTTTCGAAAGGGCATCGGTAAGTGAGCCTTCTACACCGTAACCGGTACTTATAGCAACTTTTCGGTCATTTTCTGCTAGAATCAGTAGAATGCCATTGTCTTTTCCATCTTGCCCAATTCCCCATTTTTGACCCCAATTTGCCCCGAGGTAATTAATGTCTTCACCATTGGTACCGGCGATTATCGTAACTACAATTTGTGTTGAGGTGCTATCGGAGTAGCGAACCAATTTTTGGCTTAAAGCCACTTTTTGTTGGTCGCTTAGAAGATTGGTGTAATCGTAAACACTGGTCTGTAATGCAGGTTTTTCAGGTATTTCGAACTGACTCCATAACGGTGCGCACCAAAGAAAAAGTAGTAAAAGGCTAGCCTTTAGATATTTCATTGCTTAATTCGTTGGTGTCATCTGGTTGCCACGGGAAATGACTTCTTAATTCTTCGCCAGCTTTTAAAACACCGGCAACAAGACCGTCTTTAAAAGCTCCTTTTTCAAAATGTGTTTGAATGCTATTTCTAGTAGTTTGCCAAAAATCTTTAGGTACCACGTTGTCAATACCTTTGTCTCCACAGATAACAAATTTCTTGTCATTTACGGCAACATAGATCAAGACTCCGTTTTCTTGTTTGGTATTATCCATTTTTAATAAATGAAATACCTCTTTAGCGCGCTCGTAATGATCTTTACGAGTATGTGCCTCAATATGTACCCTAATTTCGCAAGAGGTATTCTTTTCTGCTTTAAGAATAGCATGTACTACCTCTTGCTCTTCTGTTGCCGATAAAAAATCTTCTACTCTTGACATAGGTTATTAATCAAAATCAAAATCAACATCTGGTGCGTTTTCAGAACCTGCATCTGCTTTATAGTAAGCTAGTTCGCTAAAGTTGAAAATACCTGCCAAAATAGAATTCGGGAATTTTTTAATGTGAAGGTTATAAGGTTCAACGGTAGCGTTAAATCTATCTCTTGCAACATTTATTCTATTCTCTGTACCTTCTAATTGCGACTGTAGCTCTAGAAAGTTTTGGTTTGCTTTTAGGTCAGGGTAACGTTCAACGGTCACTAACAATCTACTCAGTGCACTACTAAGTCCGCTTTGTGCTTGATTGAACTGTGCTAATTGCTCAGGTGTAATGTTAGATGGATCAATGCTAACCGAAGTTGCTTTTGCCCTCGCTTCGATAACATCTGTCAACGTTCCTCTTTCAAAATCTGCAGCACCTTGTACTGTTTTAACAAGGTTGCCTATTAAATCGTTTCTACGTTGGTATGCGCTTTCTACGTTGGCCCAAGTTTTTGTCGATGTTTCTTTTAAAGCAACAGCGGTATTGTTGAAGCCAACGCCCCATTGGTATAGTCCGAATGCTATGACAGCGATGACGATTAATGCAATAAGTCCTTTTTTCATAATGGTTGTGTTATAATTGGTCTTTAATTTTATTGAGCTCTGCTTTAACGCGTTCTAATTTTTGAATGATGTCAAAGTTAGACAACGTTTTCTGCTTTTCTTCTTTTAAGTGGGTTTTGGCGCCGTCAAGAGTAAAACCTCTCTCTTTTACCAAATGATATATTAATTGAAGGTTTTTAATGTCTTGAGGGGTAAATTTTCTATTTCCCTTAGCATTTTTCTTAGGTTGCAGCACATCGAATTCTTTCTCCCAAAAACGAATTAGTGAAGCGTTTACGCCAAAGGCATTGGCAACTTCGCCAATACCATAATATCTTTTTTCTGGGAGATCTATCTGCATTAATCCAATGATTGGTTTTCTTGATTCGCGAATTTCAACATGTTTTCAAATTCTTCAGGAGATAAACTTCCATAATAGAAATTAATCGGATTTATTCTGTCATTTTCTTTCCACACCTCGTAATGTAGATGAGGTGCTTCTGAACGACCTGTGCTTCCTACAAACCCGATAAGATCGCCGCGTTTAACTTTTTGTCCTGGTTTAACATTATACTCACTCAAGTGAGCATAAAGACTCAAGTAGCCATATCCGTGTTCAATACGAATATGCTTTCCATAACCAGAAGAATTATTATCTGCACGCGTTATTTTACCATCACCTGCAGCATAAATCGGAGTGCCTTTTGGCGCTGTAAAATCCATACCATAATGCATTTTTCTAGCCTTGGTAAATGGATCTGAACGCCAGCCGTAACCAGAAGCCATACGAGTAAGGTCTTCATTATTTATGGGTTGAATGGCGGGTATTGACATTAACAACTTTTCTTTCTCTTCTGCCAATTTTGTAATCTCATCTAACGATTTAGATTGAATGGCCATTTGCTTTTTTATGATATCTAACCTCTTTGTCGTAGAGACGATCATTTCAGAATTATTGAATCCCTCTAATGACTTATAACGATTAATACCGCCAAAACCTGCTTTACGCTGTTCGTCTGGTATGGGGTTAGCTTCAAAATATAAACGGTAAATATTATTGTCTCGTTCTTCGATATTGCCTAGAACTTCTTCAATCTGTTCCATTTTCTTATTCAACAACTCGTATTGTAGCTCGTAATTTTTTACTTCACGAGATAAAGAAAGTTCCCTTGGGGTATTAACAAGATTGGTGTTTAAAAGAAGAATAAGACCTAAAAAACCAAAAAGGCATGCGCCCAAAATAAAGAATGTTATATTTCTATAACGCTTAGATTTTTCGGGTTCTATTTTACGGTACGACAGTGTATCTGGGTCGTAATAGTATTTTACCTTAGACATGTATGTTATTTATCCTATTTTTGTTTTTTAATTATTAGGGAACAAACAAATATAAAGATAGTTTTATATAAACGGTTAAAATTTGTAAAAGCTTAGCATTTTAGATGAATTCAAAAGATACAAGAACTCAATTTCTGAATTTTTTCAAGGGTAAAGAACACAAAATAGTGCCTTCTGCACCAATGGTCATAAAAGATGACCCAACCCTGCTTTTTACAAATGCGGGCATGAACCAATTTAAAGAATATTTTTTAGGTATAAGCCAGTCTAAAAATTCTAGAATAGTAGATACTCAAAAATGTTTACGTGTTAGTGGTAAGCACAACGATTTAGAAGAAGTTGGTAAAGATACTTATCACCATACGATGTTCGAGATGTTGGGCAACTGGAGTTTTGGTGATTATTTTAAGGAAGAAGCCATTACTTGGGCTTGGGAATTATTGACCGATGTTCTTAAAATTGATAAAGACAGTTTGTATGTATCGGTATTTGAAGGAAGCGATGATGCAGATAATTTAGCGTTGGATACAGAAGCTTTTGAGCTTTGGAAAAATATCGTGCCCGAGGATAGAATTATCATGGGTAACAAGAAGGATAACTTCTGGGAAATGGGCGATCAAGGTCCGTGTGGGCCATGTTCTGAGATTCATGTAGATATACGTTCTAAGGAAGAAAAAGCAAAAGTTTCTGGTGCAAGCCTAGTAAACCAAGATCACCCTCAAGTGGTGGAAATTTGGAATCTTGTATTCATGCAATACAACCGTAAGGCAGATGGGTCATTAGAAAGTTTACCAGCGAAGCATGTAGATACCGGTATGGGCTTTGAGCGTTTATGCATGGTTTTGCAGGGGGTGCAATCGAACTATGACACCGATATTTTTACGCCGTTAATTCGAGAAATAGAAACGATAACAGATTCTGATTACGGTAAAAATGAAGAAATTGACATAGCGATACGTGTAATCAGTGATCATATACGTGCAGTTGCGTTTTCTATTGCCGATGGTCAGTTGCCAAGCAATACTGGTGCAGGTTATGTGATCAGAAGAATTTTGAGAAGAGCCGTACGCTACGGATTCACATTTTTAGATACTAAAGAGCCATTTATGTTTCGTTTAGTAAATGTGCTCACAGATTCTTTAGGTGATGCGTACCCAGAATTAAAAGATCAGAAGCAATTAATTGAAAATGTAATAAAAGAAGAAGAGAACTCTTTCTTGAAAACTTTAGATCAAGGGTTGTTGTTGTTAGATACGATTATAAAAAATACAAAAGAAAAAACGGTCGACGGCGGAAAAGCTTTTGAGCTGTATGATACTTTTGGTTTCCCTATAGATTTAACCGCCTTGATCCTAAGTGAAAAAGGATATCAATTAGATGAAGCCGGTTTTGATGTAGCTATGCAGCAGCAGAAAAATCGTTCTAAATCGGCTTCTGTAGTTTCAAAGCAAGATTGGGAAATTTTACAAGAAGATAACGAGCAAGAATTTGTCGGTTATGATATGCTTGATGTAGAAGTAAAGATTACCAAATACCGAAAAATAGTTTCTAAGAAAGATGGAACACAGTTTCAGTTGGTGTTCAATCTTACTCCTTTTTACGCAGAAGGTGGTGGGCAAGTAGGTGATAAGGGGTATTTAGAAGATACTCATGGCGATGTCGTGTATATTACCGATACCAAAAAAGAGAATAACGAAATCATACATTTTGCTAAAAACCTACCAAAACATATAGGGGAGAGTTTTAAGGCGGTTGTAGATAAAAAACAACGTGGCAGAACCGAAGCGAACCATACAGCGACACACTTATTGCATCAAGCTTTAAGAGAGGTGTTAGGTACGCATGTAGAACAAAAAGGTTCAGCGGTACATTCCAAATATTTACGATTCGATTTTTCTCATTTTTCTAAAATGACTCAAGAAGAATTGCATGAAGTAGAGAAGTTTGTGAATGCTCGTATAGACGGACAATTACAACTACAAGAAGAAAGAAATGTACCTATGAAGTCTGCAATTGCAGATGGTGCCATGGCATTGTTCGGTGAAAAATATGGCGATGCGGTAAGAACAATCCGTTTTGGTCAGTCGATAGAATTATGTGGTGGTACGCATGTAAAAAATACAGGCGATATTTGGCAATTTAAAATTAAGTCAGAGGGTGCGGTAGCTGCCGGTATTCGAAGAATTGAAGCGATAACGGGCGACGCAGTTAAAGATTTGTATTTAGATAATGATAAGTTATTATCGAAAATAAAAGTTGTCTTGGGTAACACCCAAGATCCTGTAAAATCGGTTTCAAGTCTTCAAGAAGAAAATTCAAGTCTTAAAAAGCAAGTAGCCGAATTGTTGAAAGACAAAGCCAAGAACTTAAAAGGAGATTTACTTTCAGAGATGAAGGAAGTTAACGGAATTCAATTTCTTGCAAAAAAGATAGATTTAGATGCGGCAGGTATTAAAGACTTGAGTTTTGAAATGGGCAACCAAAAAGATAACGTCTTTTTATTGTTCGGTACCGAGCATGAAGGTAAAGCTTTATTGTCTTGTTATATTTCAAAAGAACTGGTGACTTCTAAGAATTTGAATGCAGGTACCATTGTTCGTGAGCTTGGCAAATATATACAAGGTGGCGGTGGTGGTCAACCCTTCTTTGCAACTGCAGGTGGTAAAAATCCGGCAGGTATAGAAGAGGCACTGGCGAAGGCAGAAGATTATCTTAAATAATTAAGGCTATCTTCCAATTGTAACTAGTGAAACTTCAGTTGAATTAATTGAAGATGCTATATAATACGATAGTTTTATGAAAAAGTATATTCTCTTAATACTAGTAATTACCTCTTGTAATCTTTCGAATAAAAATCAAAATGGTTTAGAAAGTGCAGATGGAGTTGAAACACAAGTTTTGTCAAGTATAGACTCTATGCATATTAGAGAGTATGTTGAAAAATCTTTTCAAACTCCCATGCATTCTCTAGAACATCAACAATATTTAGACTCTGCACTTACCGTAGATCCTACTAATGCTTGGCTTTGGCAACAAAAGGCAATGCCTTTATATAAAGCTAGAAAATACCAATTAGGCAAACCATTTTTAGAAAAGGCAGTTGAGCACGACCCTAAAAAATATTTAGATTATAGCGGCTTCATGAGATGTATTTTCTCAAAAGACTACCTAAAATCGATATCTGAATTTATGAGAGCCAAAAAAGAGTACGGCGATGGTTATGTAATGGATCATACATATAACTTTTATATTGGTTTAGATTACCTTCAATTAAACCAGTTTTCTAAAGCAAAAGAGTTTTTGTTATTAAGTAAAGAGCAGCAGTTTAAAGATTTTCCTGACGATTCGCCTCAAGAAGCCTGTCATTATTTAGATTGGTATTATTTGGGTATCGCAGATTTTGAGCTGGGTAATTATAAGGAGGCTATTTCATCTTTTGATATGTCTTTAATGGTTTACGATAATTTTGCCGATGCACTTTATTTTAAGGGAAGAAGCATGACGAAGTTAGGTAATGAAGAAGGAGCGGAGTGGGAGAAAAAAGCTTTTGAAGACGCCGATAACACTATTAATGAAGATAATGCTATTTATGAAATTTACCCATATCAATTGTTTCATAAATTAAACGAGAGTGTGCGACCTAAATGAATCTCTTAACCAAAATACCATTATCAAAATCTAAAAATCCGATTGAGTATTCTAGTCAGTTGTTGCTTTTGGGTTCCTGTTTTTCTGAGAATATTGGAGCAAAATTAGAATACTATAAATTTCAGGGGTTACAGAATCCGTTTGGGATATTGTTTCATCCTTTGGCAATTGAAAAACTGATTCAAAAGTCTGTTCATCAAGGGATATTTACTGAAAAAGATGTGTTTAATGAGCATGAGCAATGGCATAGTTTCGATGCGCATTCTTGCCTAAGTAATCCGTCCAAAG
>JANQUX010000173.1 GCA_030730545.1 Maribacter sp.
GGTGTAGGCCTGTATCGCTTTTTTCATCATTCATTGAATCCTTACTTTGTGGTACCTGGCGCAATTCTATTTATGATCGCCAGTACCTATTTAGCATTAAAATATGAAGACCATAAAGCGGAATTAAAAGTAAACGTACGTTCAATTTTATCGTCTACAAGAATATACTTAGAGCAATTTGCAATTATCGCTTTTGAAGTTTTAAGAACGGTAACAGAGAAAGTTTTACGTGTTTTAGGTTTAATTAAAAACTAGATTCACAAAGTATCAAAAAACAAAAAGGCAGCCAATTGGCTGCCTTTTTTATTTCTAAACTATTCTAGACTATTTAAACATGCAATGCACGATCATCTGTAGCCGCTAACGCCGCTTCTTTAACCGCTTCTGCATATGTTGGGTGAGCATGGCTCATTCTAGAGATATCTTCAGCAGACGCTCTAAACTCCATCGCAGTTACTGCTTCAGCAATTAAATCGGCACAACGTGCACCGATCATATGCACACCTAATACTTCATCGGTCTTTTTATCGGCAAGAATCTTTACAAACCCATCGATATCCATACTAGCTCTAGCACGACCTAACGCACGCATAGGAAATTGACCTACTTTATACTCCACTCCTGCTTCCTTCAGTTCTTCTTCTGTTTTACCAACAGCAGCAACCTCTGGCCATGTATATACTACACCAGGTATTAAGTTATAATCGATATGTGGTTTTTGACCTGCTAATATCTCAGCAACCAAAGTACCTTCTTCTTCAGCTTTGTGAGCTAACATGGCACCTTTAATAACATCGCCAATAGCGTAAATGTTATCGGCACTTGTTTTCAAATGCTCATCAACAATTACTTTACCTCTATCGTCAAGTTTTACACCTGCAGCATCAGCATTCAATCCGTCGGTATATGGTTTTCTACCTACGGCAACCAAACAATAATCACCTTCAAAAACAACCTCTTGACCTTTTTTATCGTCAGCCTTAATAATTACCTGATCACCATTTCTTTCAACCGACTTCACTTTGTGCGATAATGCAAATTTTACTTTTTGCTTTTTCATCACCTTCGTCAACTCTTTCGAAAGCGCAGCATCCATACCAGGTATAATGCGATCCATGTATTCAACTACAGTAACTTCTGCACCAAGTCTTTTGTAAACCTGACCTAATTCAAGACCAATTACACCACCACCAATAACTATCATGTGTTTTGGTATTTCTTTAAGCTTTAAAGCTTCTGTAGAAGTAATTACTCTTTCTTTATCTAATTTTATAAAAGGTAAAGTAGATGGTTTAGAACCTGTAGCGATAATAATATTTTTTGCTTCAATTTCTTCTGTTTTATCGTCGTTCTTTTTGATATTGATATGCGTAGCATCTTTAAAGCTACCAATACCTTCATAAACGGTAATTTTATTTTTATCCATCAAGAATTCAATTCCCTTGGTGGTCTGATCTACAACGCCTTGTTTGCGTGCAATCATTTTCTCTAAATTCACTTTAATCTCACCAGGAATTTCAATACCATGCTCTTCAAAATGCTTGGTAGCATCTTCATAATGATGAGAAGAATCTAACATCGCCTTAGAAGGAATACAACCAACATTTAAACACGTACCACCCAAAGTGGAATATTTTTCAATTATTGCGGTTTTCATTCCTAGTTGTGCACAACGTATCGCTGCTACGTATCCTCCAGGTCCTGAGCCTATAATGGCTACATCATATTGATCCATAAAATATTTGTTTTCTAATGTCTTACAAAATTAATACTATTTTTAGTTTTAAAGGGGTATAGCCGTAGAATGCTTTACCTCTTTTATGGTAAAAGAGCTTTGAGTACTACCGATATGATTCATAGCCGTTAATTTATTGACCATAAAATTTCGATACGCCTCCATATCTTGAACGTGTATTTTTAAAAGGTAATCGTAATCGCCACTTAAATGATGACATTCTACCACTTCTTGTAAACGCATAACCTGAGCTTCAAATTGTGCAATATTATCCTTCACATGCTGTACCAATTTAACATGGCAAAAAACAGTGAAATTTCTATCAACTACTGCCTTATCTACCAAGGCCACATAACTTCTTATAGCCCCTATTCTCTCCAACCTTTTTATACGCTCGTAAATCGCGGTTGTTGAAAGGCCTAATTTCAAAGCATATTCTTTGGTAGTTTTCTTACTATCTGCTTGCAAAAGTTCTAAAAGACTATTGTCGGTTTGATCTAGCTTCATAGTGATTGTAATTCTTATTAATCCAACTAATTTAAGAAAATACAGATTAAAATTCTAAATAGTTTTAAATATTAGTTTTAAAATCTAATTAAAGAAGTTCATCTTGACAAATATACTATCAAACGCTATTTTTACTTAAAATAATCTCTCATGAGCCAAAAGAACAGCAACGACTTACAAGATTTACAATATTTCGGAGAATATGGCGGGGTAAATCCTTCTATATCCGATTCATCGACCTATACCTTTATATCGGCAAAAACAATGTTCGATACCTTTGAAGGTAATACCGAAGGTTGTTATTTGTACAGCAGACATTCTTCGCCATCAAATTTATATTTAGGCGAGGCATTAGCCGCGCTAGAAGGTACAGAAAGTGCAAATGTAACCGCTAGCGGCATGGGTGCTATTACAGCTGTTATTTTACAATTATGTAATGCGGGCGACCATATTATTAGCAGTAGAACTATTTATGGTGGTACGTATGCATTCATGAAGAATTTTTTGATCAAATTCGGAATCAAAACTACCTTTTTAGACATTACCGATCTTGATGCCGTAGCGAAAGCGATTACACCAAAGACCAAAATGATCTATTGTGAGAGTGTAAGTAATCCGCTTTTAGAGGTAGCAGATATCTCAGCACTATCACGTATCGCAAAGAAAAATGAATTACCGTTGATTGTTGACAATACCTTTTCTCCATTAACCGTGTCGCCTGCTAAATTAGGTGCAGATATCGTTATTCATAGCCTTACCAAATTCATAAACGGAACCAGCGACTGTGTTGCGGGTGTTGTTTGTGGCACAACAGAATTCTGTCTTAGTCTTAAAGATGTAAATAATGGTGCAGGTATGCTCTTAGGAAGCACTCTTGACAGCATGCGTGCAGCTTCAATTCTAAAGAACATGCGCACACTTCATATTCGTATGAAAAAACACAGTGAAAATGCGCAGTATTTAGCCGAGAATTTCGAGAAAGACGGATTAAGAGTTGTCTACCCAGGACTCCCTTCTCACCCAGGACATTTAATTATGGAAGATCAAATGAATCCGGAATACGGATATGGCGGATTAATAACCATGGATGTAGGTACCCTTGAGAATGCCAATGCATTGATGGAATTAATGCAGGAGAGAAAATTAGGTTATTTAGCTGTTAGCCTTGGGTTTTATAAAACATTGTTCAGCGCACCCGGAAGCTCTACTTCATCAGAAATTCCGCTAGAAGAACAAGAAGAAATGGGACTTGGAAATGGATTAATTCGATTTTCAATTGGTTTGGATGATGACATTCAAAGAACCTATACATTAATGAAGAAATGCCTGACAGACCTTAATATACTGGATGTCAAAAGCATAAAAGCCTAAATTTTCAATAATAAAATGAGTTTGCACAACCGTTACAGAAATCGTAATATTACGTAGAAACCAAACTCACTTTTTATGTCAGACCATAGCACCAACGAACACAGGGAAAACGAGCATATTGTAGCTAACAAGGAACTTAATCTATTAGAAGCGCTTATTCCCGTGGTACTTTTAATGGCGATGTTGGCCTATAATATATTCTTTGCAGATGGCGAGTGGTTCGGTGAATACTCTAATCAAATAATTTTGTTAGTTGGCGGGGTATTTGCAGCAATTGTTGGCTTTCTAAACAAGACAACATTTACGACAATGGTCACAGAAATTTACGAGAACCTTAAAAGTGTTTTTGTTCCTATTATGATTTTGTTTCTTGTTGGTGCTTTAGCTGGTACATGGTTAGTAAGTGGCATAATACCCGCAATGGTTTATTACGGATTAAAAGTATTGAGTCCGTCAATATTTTTACCTGCATCGATAGTTATCGCAGCTATTATATCTATTGCCACAGGTAGTTCTTGGACAACCTCTGCAACAGTAGGTATTGCACTAGTAGGTATAGGTACTGCTTTAGGCATACCAACAGGTATGATAGCAGGTGCCGTTATTTCAGGAGCTTATTTCGGTGATAAAATGTCGCCTTTAAGCGACACTACTAATTTAGCCCCGGCAATGGCAGGTACAAATTTGTTTACGCATATTAAATATATGTTCTACACCACGGGTCCAACAATTTTAATAACGATTATAGCGTTTTCAATTATCAGTTTAAATATAGATACTACCGGTAATGCAGATGTAACCGGATTATTAGACACTATTGCCCAAACCTTTAATATTACACCATATTTATTTATAGTTCCGGTAGCGGTAATTGCGCTGATCTTACTTAAAACCAAGCCCTTAATTGCATTAGGAGCAGGAGTGGCACTAGCTGCCATATTCGCAATAATCTTTCAACCTGAAATTTTAGCAACCATTTCAGATTCAAACGTAAGTGCTATCATAAAATCCATATTAACAGACACCGCTATAGTAACCGATAACGAGAAGCTTAATGAGCTTTTTAGCTCTGGCGGAATGAACGGTATGCTTTGGACGATTTATCTTATTTGCTGCGCTATGGTATTTGGCGGAATTATGGATGGTATCGGAGCATTATCGAGAATTACACAATCTTTACTTTCTGTTGCGAAAAGTGTCTTTGGTCTTTTTTCAAGTACTGTTCTTAGTTGTATAGGATTAAATGTTATTGCAAGTGATCAATATTTGGCTTTGGTAATACCCGGTAAAATGTTTAAAAAAGCATATCAAGATAGAGGTCTTGCTCCTGAAAATCTAAGTAGAACCTTAGAAGATTCCGGCACAGTTACCTCAGTATTAATACCTTGGAATACTTGTGGAGCCTACCAATCTGGAGTGCTAGGTGTTAGTGTGTCAGAATATTTTGTATTTGCCATATTTAACTGGTTAAGTCCTATCATGACATTGATATTTGCTGGCTTTAATATTAAAATTAGACAACTAGTAAAAAAAGAATCTTAACCAAAGTTTCTTTTTATGGACTTTTACGTCATAAACCTTGCAATCTGCTAAAAATAACCCGCAGAATTTAACCCTTTCACATTAAATCAGGGCTATTTCTTGCGCTATTCAAAATAGTTATTCTACCATTGAAATTTCTAATTTAGAAAGTCTTTTAACACGCCATCAAGTCTTAATTTTGCTTTATAATTAATTATAAAACGAAAACTTATTATGGCATTTGTAGGAAAAAAATTCCCAAATATTAGTGTTAATGCAATGAACGACATGGGCGATACTTTTAAGCTTAATGTCTTAGAAGAAGCTCAAAAGAATAACAAAAAGGTTGTTTTATTCTGGTATCCAAAAGATTTCACTTTTGTATGCCCTACTGAACTTCACGCATTTCAAGCTGCTATAGGTGAGTTCGAAAAAAGAAACACCCTAGTAATCGGTGCTTCTTGTGATACTCCAGAAGTTCACTTCGCATGGTTAAGTACTGAAAAAGACAATGGTGGTATTGAAGGTGTTACATACCCAATAATAGCAGATAGTAACCGTAACTTATCTAGTGTTTTAGGCATTTTAGATATTCAAAATGAAGTGTACGATGAAGAAACTGGTACGGTTCAAGTAGAAGGTGACAATGTTACTTACAGAGCTACTTATATTATTGATGAAGAAGGTGTTGTACAACACGAAAGCATCAACAATATGCCGTTAGGTAGAAACGTTGGCGAGTATTTACGTTTAGTAGATGCTTTAACGCACGTACAAGAGAAAGGTGAAGTTTGCCCAGCAAACTGGGAAGAAGGTAAAGATGCCATGTCTGCAAATAGAGACGGTGTTGCCAGCTACCTTTCTGCGCACGCAAACTAATAAAAATTTTAAACGAACATGAAGCTCTTTGCTCCATGTTCGTTTTATTAATCCGTAAATAACTTCATATTATGTTATTAGAATTAGAACAAGATAATTTACAGGAAATCATAGATAATAATCCTAATGTTGTAGTGCAATACTCAGCAACTTGGTGTGGCAACTGTAGAATAATGAAGCCAAAATTTAAAAAAGAAGCTTCTCAAAATGAGAACATTACTTTTGTATTGGCAGATGCAGAAAAATTTCCTGAATCTAGAAAACTGGCAGATGTAAGCAACTTACCTACTTTCGCTTCTTTCGAAAAAGGAAAAATTAAAAATCAGGTTCAGACAAATAAGTACGACCTATTAAAAGATTTGATCAGTGAGATTACCCCTAATTAAATTACTGACAGAGTTTATTGAAGAAAAAGATAGCGATTACATTCTAGAAACCATCGAAACTTTAGAAGCGTTAACAGAGTTACCTTCTTTAAAAGATGAAGAGCTAGACGTAATCGGTGAACTTATTTCAAACATGTATGGCGCCATAGAAGTTGCGAACAGCATACAGCAAGGGTTACCTAAAAAAGATGCTATGAATCAATTTATGCAACGCGTTTTAGGTTCCATAGATAAATAATAGCTTTCAAAAAAGCATAAAGTCCTTTCAAATTAGAAAGGACTTTTTTTTTACCCTATTCCCTATCGTTTCAACTTTATATTTTATAATTTCACACTTTCAATCATAAAAAATAAAAGTTATGGCTTCAGTTACACTAAAAGGAAATGAAATACACACTTTAGGAACTTTACCTGCAACAGGTGTAAAAGCTCCAGATTTTCAATTGACTAAAAATGATCTATCTACAGTAAAACTTTCAGATTATGAAGGTTCAAGAGTAGTTTTAAATATATTCCCAAGCGTTGACACGGGCACTTGCGCACAATCTGTTCGTCAGTTCAATAAAGAAGCTGCAGAACTTGACAATACAATCGTTTTATGTATTTCAAAAGATTTACCGTTCGCACAAGCAAGATTTTGTGGTGCAGAAGGAATCGAAAATGTTGAAATGCTTTCAGATTTTAAAGATGGTAATTTCGGTAAAGGTTACAGCGTAGCTTTTTCTGACGGTCCATTAGCTCCATTGCTTTCAAGAGCAGTTGTTGTAGTTGATGAAAAAGGAAATGTATTATACTCTGAGCAAGTAGCAGAAACTACCGAAGAGCCAAATTATAAAGCAGCGTTAGAG
>JANQUX010000174.1 GCA_030730545.1 Maribacter sp.
AAGGTGACTGTAACCAATGATAATCGTTTGGCTATACAAAATTCAGACATTCTAATATTCGCCGTTCAACCCGTTCATTTTGCTGCAATTCTAGAAGATGTAAAAGATTTACTTACTGAAAACCATGTGATTATTTCAACAATAACCGGTTTCGGAATCGACAAAATAGAGGCGGTTATCGGCAAAGACAATTATATTGTTAGAAGCATGCCCAATACCGCTATTTCTGTTGGTAAATCTATGACGTGTATCTGCAGTAATGAAAAAGGTAAAAAACGTATCGACCTAACAAAGGCTATCTTCAACAGAATGGGTCATTGTATGGAGATACCTGAGACTCAAATGCAAGCAGCAACCGTTATTTGCGCCAGTGGTATTGCCTTTTGGATGCGACTTATTCGCGCCACAACACAAGGTGCCATTCAGTTAGGTTTTGATGCTCAAGAGGCTCAAGAATTAGCTATGCACACGTGCAACGGTGCCGCAAGCTTACTTATTGAATCGGGCAATCATCCAGAACAAGAGATTGATCGAGTAACGACACCAATGGGATGCACTATTACGGGTCTAAACGAAATGGAACACCAAGGTTTAAGCTCATCATTAATACGTGGTATTATTGCCTCATACGATAAGATTACCGAATTTAAAACGAAATAAAGTACCAGTATACAATTAGTTCTTATAGAACTTGAATCTTTTGAATTATGAAATTATTCGACGTTTACCCACTATATAATGTTACACCGGTTTCTGCAAAAGGTATTGTGGTTACCGATGACAAAGGTCAAAATTACTTAGATTTTTATGGCGGTCATGCCGTAATATCAATTGGTCATACGCACCCACATTATGTAAAGCGCTTGAAAGATCAATTAGATAAAATCGGATTTTATAGTAATGCAGTTCAAAATCCGCTTCAAGAGGAACTTGCTGAAAAATTAGGCGTTGTTTCTGGTTGTGAGGCGTATAATCTGTTTATGTGTAACTCTGGCGCCGAAGCCAATGAAAACGCACTTAAGATGGCATCTTTTGCTACCGGAAAATCTAAAATAATTGCCTTCAATAACGGATTTCATGGGCGTACTTCTGCTGCTGTAGCGGCAACCGATAATCCGTCTATAAATGCAGAAATAAATCAACAACATGAGGTAGTTTTTCTTGACCTAAACGATGCAAAGGGTTTTGAAAGAGAAATTTCTAAGAATGTATGTGCCGTAATCATAGAATCTATTCAAGGCGTTGGCGGGTTAGATGAACCCAACACAGAATTTTTACAAATGGTAGCAGCATTATGTAAAGAAAATGATGCTTTGTTGATTGCCGATGAAGTACAATGCGGATTTGGTAGAAGTGGCAAATTCTTCGGATTTCAACATCACAACATACAACCAGACATTATCAGTATTGCTAAAGGTATGGGTAACGG
>JANQUX010000175.1:0-398 GCA_030730545.1 Maribacter sp.
GAAGATAATTCTGATGATGGAAAACATCATGAGAATAAGTAGTAATAATTACTATTATTTCGGTGTAGTTTCGAGTTGAAAATCGGATAAAAAGTTTTAGTTAATTTTTTGCCAACGTGATTATCACGAATCAAAATCTGAAATACATTAGCTATAGATTTATCTTAAATTCTATAACCATGGCACAAGCAAAATCAGCAGGGAAACCAGCTGCAAAACCTTCTCCAGCAAAAGCTGGAAAAAAGGCTGCTCCAAAAGCTGCTCCTAAAAAGAAGTAGTCAAGTTATTGCCTTTAGAAGGCGATATCGTTTGGACGATAAAACCACCTTCTTTATTTACAGAAGGTGGTTTTTTTGTTTATTAAAATTATTAATTGAGTTTAGTTGGTAATAGGAAGG
>JANQUX010000175.1:408-7185 GCA_030730545.1 Maribacter sp.
CTGTTGTGCTAAAAGCTGTTGAGAAAGTATCAAAACAAAAACTAAAATTAAACACCTTAAACGAAAAGTAACTTCCATAAATAAGAATTTTCTTAAATTGAAGTCATCAATTTTTATACCACAAAAAAAACCGCTCTTGATATTTCAAGAGCGGTTTTAAATTATATTGACTGCGCAAACCAATTAATTATTGGCTGTGGCGCCACGCCACTACATCATTCCTGGCATACCGCCACCCATTGGTGGACCTGCGGGAGAATCTTCTTTGATGTCAGTTAAAGCACATTCAGTAGTAAGGATCATACCAGCGACAGAAGCTGCATTTTCTAATGCTACTCTAGTTACTTTAGCAGGATCAATAATACCAGCTTTCATCATATCAACATATTTTTCTGATTTTGCATCGTAACCGAAATCTCCTTTTCCTTCTAAGATTTTTGCGATTACTACAGAGCCTTCACCACCTGCGTTAGAAACGATTGTTCTTAAAGGAGCTTCAACGGCGCGTGCTACAATCTGTAAACCAGTTGCTTCATCTTCATTTTCGGTTGCTACTTTAGAAAGAACAGATTTTGCTCTAACCAATGCAACACCACCACCAGCTACGATACCTTCTTCAACAGCAGCTCTTGTAGCGTGTAATGCATCATCAACACGATCTTTTTTCTCTTTCATTTCAACTTCAGAAGCAGCACCAACATAAAGTACGGCAACACCACCAGCTAATTTAGCCAAACGCTCTTGAAGTTTTTCTTTGTCGTAGTCAGATGTAGTCGTCTCGATTTGAGATTTAATCTGATTTACTCTTGTTTTGATATCCTTTGCAACACCACCACCATTTACAATTGTAGTATTGTCTTTGTCAATTTGTACTTTTTCACAAGTACCTAACATATCAAGCGTAGTATTGTCTAAAGAGAAACCTCTTTCTTCAGAAATAACAGTACCACCAGTTAAGATTGCGATATCTTCTAACATTGCTTTTCTACGGTCACCAAAACCTGGAGCTTTAACAGCAGCAATTTTTAAAGAACCTCTTAATTTGTTCACTACTAACGTAGCCAATGCTTCACCATCAACATCTTCAGCGATAATCAATAAAGGCTTACCAGATTGAGCAACTGGTTCTAGTACAGGAAGTAAGTCTTTCATTGAAGAAATCTTCTTGTCGAACAATAAGATATACGGATTCTCTAATTGAGCTACCATCTTTTCAGAATCGGTAACGAAATAAGGAGAAAGGTAACCTCTATCAAACTGCATACCTTCAACAACATCAACATACGTATCTGTTCCTTTAGCCTCTTCTACAGTAATAACACCTTCTTTACCAACCTTACCGAAAGCCTGAGCGATTAATTCACCAATAGTTTCGTCATTGTTAGCAGAAATTGAAGCAACTTGCTTAATTTTTTCAGAAGAATCACCAACTTTTTTAGCTTGTTTAGCTAAATCGGCAACGATAGCTTCAACAGCTTTATCGATACCTCTCTTTAAATCCATTGGGTTTGCACCAGCAGCAACGTTTTTCAAACCTTCTTTAACGATAGCTTGAGCTAAAACAGTTGCAGTAGTTGTACCATCACCAGCTAAGTCATTGGTTTTAGAAGCAACTTCCTTTACCATTTGAGCACCCATGTTTTCTAATGGGTCAGCTAATTCAATTTCTTTTGCTACGGTAACACCATCTTTAGTTACTTGTGGTGCACCAAATGATTTACTGATAATAACGTTTCTCCCTTTTGGGCCTAACGTTACTTTTACAGCATTTGCCAATGCATCAACACCTCTTTTAAGACCGTCTCTTGCATCTATATCAAACTTAATATCTTTTGCCATTTCTAATTTTATTTTGATTTTTGACTTTTGCACAGGGCATAAAGTCAAGGAAATTATTAATTATTAAATGAAAATTTAAAGGCTGAAGGCTAAAAGCCATAAGCCAATTGCTATTTAGATAATAGCAAGAATATCACTCTCTCTCATCATCAAGTAATCGGTACCTTCTAATTTTAATTCGGTTCCGGCGTATTTTCCGTAAAGAACGGTATCACCAACTTTAACGGTAACACTGTCATCTTTTGTTCCAGGACCTACTGCTACAACTTTACCTTTCTGTGGTTTCTCTTTTGCAGTATCAGGAATATAAAGTCCAGACGCAGTCTTCGTTTCAGCTGCCATCGGCTCGATAAGAACTCGGTCTGCCAATGGTTTGATATTAATTTTAGCCATAATTATTATATTTTAAATTGATTTTTAGTTTCGTGGAAATATAAGGGCAGAAATTATGCCATTGCCTATTTACTGACAAATTGTAAACAAAAAATGCCAGCTTGTCATAAGCTGGCATTTTTAATATAATGTAGTAATAATTTTATAAGCTATCTGAAGGTGTAGCATCATTAGTTACGGGTGGTGTTACAGCCTCTGGTAAGGTTTCTGGAACCACAGTTTCTATGTCATCACCTTGTAATAATTTAGAATCTGCATCACCGTAATTACCTTTAAGGGCAATGTTAGATGCTAAGATTAAAACTATTAACAAACCTGCTAGTGTCCATGTGCTCTTGTCTAAAAAGTCACCTGTTTTTTTAACTCCACCAACAACTTGGTTACCTCCTCCACCAAAAGAAGAAGAAAGTCCGCCACCTTTTGGATTTTGTACCATGATTACCAACACTAATAATAGGCAAACGACAATGATAAGTATCAGGAAAATTGAAAATGTACTCATTCTAAATTATTTATTATCTTTTCGTAATTTCTCTACCGCCTTAATTCGGTCTGCAAAGAAACTACTTTTTTCTGGATATTTCAAACTTAAAATTTTGTAAGCTTGAATTGCATTTTTATACTTTTTTTGCTCTAGATAAACCCTTGCTAAAGTCTCTGTCATCAGCTCATTATGATCGATTCTTGAAGACTTGGAAAGATCAATAACTGTGTTCACCTCTGTAGGAACGATTTTAGGGTTCGAGGCTATAAACTTGTCTATTCGGTCGTATTTTTTCTTAATTGCTTCACTTTTAACCTTGGTTTTCTTGACAGGTTTTACAGCAATTATTGGTTCTTTTGCCTTTTGTATGGTCTTCTCTACTTTACTCTCTTTTGCCTGAGTTGGTGGCTGAATTATTTCCGCTTTAATTGGAGTAATGGTATCATCTTCAGATTTTTCTAAAGGTTTTTTAGACGCTAGACTTAACCATTCTGAAAAAGAATATTTCTCTTTGGCATCGAAAGTTAAAGGCTTGCCGATATCAAGAGCATTTTCTTCTTCGGTATTGGTAGGGTTTTTAGATTGAAATAATTCTGGATCAAGTATTTGATCGGCATCATGTTCATCTTGTGGCAACGGTCTATCTTCAGAAGGGGTAATTAAAGGTATAATTGCAACTTCTTCTTTGATTTCAATAGTATTCTCTTCTATTTCTGAGGTTTCAATTTCAGCGGTGGTGATTTCGATATTTGTTAAGATTTCTTCTTCTGGCGCTTCGATAGCTTGAATCTCGACTACAGTATCTTCAGTTTCAACAGGTGCCGTTTCTTTTATTTCCTCAGGTTCTTGAGCTGGAACGACAGCTTCGATTTTTTCTATTTCAGAAACCTTTTTTGTTGAAATATCGGCATCATACTGTAAAAAATCTTTAGAGGTTATAAAATCAAAAAGTACATCTCTATCGGTTGTAAATGCAGCCGTTGTTTTAAGAGCTTTGTTGTATTTGTAGCTATTTAGATTTTTAAGACCTTTTAAGTGCAGTGCTCGTGCAGCTTGAAAATATGGGTATTCGGCAATAATATCTTCTAAGTGTTTTGTATGAATGGGTTCTACCACTTTGGTAGGATGTTCTAGAAAATATGTAAAATCCTTAACATTCATGTAATTTACCAATCTGCCAATGAGGCGTTGAAAATATCTTGTGTTAGCCTTTCGAAAATTATTTCATGGGCTTCACTCTTAATGCTCGTCAATTGTGTGTCTGCCGGATAATCATAAAAGAAAGAAAAACTTTGATCAAAAGCTGCATCTTCTTTTAGTTGATTATATAAACGAACTTTTACTCGAATTGAAAGTCTGTTTTGAGCAGCTGTCTGAGCCGCTGTAGCAGACATTGGTGATATTTTATATTCTGTTATTTCGCCCTCGTATAATAAATCTGGGTTACCGTTAGATATTAGATCCAAGCTAGTTTGATTTAGAATTCTGTCTTGTAGTGCTAAAGTAAAATCTCTATCTACACCCGGTTCAAATGTAGAACCCGGACTCTGAGTGGCATAATTTTGAAAATAGGTGACTTGAAACGTTTTGGCTTCGCCAACATTACCACCGGTAAAATTGTAAACACCGCAGCTTAAAAGTAAGATGATAGGCAGTATATAAAATATCGTTTTTTTTAGGTATCTCATTGAAATAGGATTCATATAAATTAAAGATCGTACTGTTTTATTTTGCGATAAAGTGTGCGCTCAGAAATACCTAATTCTGTAGCTGCAGCCTTTCTTTTTCCTCTATTTCGTTCAAGAGATTTTTTGATCAATTCTACTTCCTTCTCTTGTAAAGATAGGGTTTCTTCTTCTTCAATTTCTTCGGCAAAATGATATTTATCTTCGTAAGAATCTTGAATTATAGAAGCTTCCTCTTTTTTAGGTTCTGGTAAATGTAAAAGATTCCTTGGCTTTTCTTCTTGAGAATCATGGTCGATATCGGCATCTTCGTCATCTTCGTTACCGTAGATTTTACGAATCAAGTTTTCATTATCTTTTTGAACCTTCTCAGAGTCATTATTTTTCAATAACTCCATCGTTAGTTTTTTAAGGTCGTTGAGGTCACCTTTCATATCGAACAAAACCTTATAGAGTATTTCTCTTTCGTTACTAAAATCGCTGTCAGATTTTGAATTAGAGACTACGGCAGGTAGGTTACTCGAAGTATTATTTGGTAAATATCCATGTAAAGTCGAAGCCGAAATCGCTCTGTTTTCTTCTAGAACAGAAATTTGTTCTGCAATATTTCTTAACTGACGAATGTTACCTGGCCATCTATATTTAATTAGTAACGACACTGCATTATCATCTAATCTTATCGTCGGCATTTTATATTTCTGACTGAAATCTGACGCAAATTTTCGGAACAATAAATGAATATCATCTTGGCGTTCACGCAATGGCGGAATGTTAATTTCTACCGTGCTTAATCGATAGTAGAGATCTTCGCGAAAACGCTCTTTTTTAATTGCCTCGAACATATGAACGTTCGTTGCTGCTACAATACGAACATCGGTTTTCTGTACTTGCGATGATCCGACTTTTAAAAACTCGCCGTTTTCTAGTACACGTAAAAGTCGTACTTGGGTAGTTAACGGTAATTCACCAACTTCATCTAAAAAAATGGTACCACCATCGGCAACTTCAAAATAGCCGCTTCTTGTTTGCGTAGCACCTGTAAAAGCACCTTTTTCGTGTCCGAAAAGCTCACTGTCAATAGTGCCTTCGGGTATTGCGCCACAGTTTACGGCGATATATTTGGCATGTTTTCTATGAGAAAGCGAATGAACGATTTTCGGAATAGATTCTTTACCAACACCACTTTCACCAGTAACTAAGACCGAAATATCTGTAGCCGCAACTTGCATTGCTTTTTCTATAGCTCGGTTCAATTTTGGATCTTGCCCAATAATTTCAAAACGTTGTTTTATACTTTGTATGCTTTCCATATAAAATGGCTGCTAAATTTAGTTATTGTCAGAATACCCAACAGCAACACCTTTAAGGGTTGCAGAAGTGCAATCGTTAATTTGTACGTTTACAAAGTCACCAACCTTGTAATTTTCTTTCGGAAACACTACTACGGTGCTTTGTGTGTTTCTTCCCTTCCATTCGTGTTCCGATTTTTTTGAAGTTCCTTCTATTAAAACCTCTTGAATTTGACCGACATGCTTTTCTGTTCTAAACTGACAGTGACTTCTCTGTAAAGCAATGATTTCAGAAAGGCGTCTCTTCTTTGTAGCTTCAGGTACATCATCTTCCATTTTTCTACCGGCCATGGTGCCAGGTCTTTCAGAATATGAATACATAAATCCGAAATCATACTTAACATGCTCTAGGGCTTTTAAAGTAGCCGCATGGTCTTCCTCTGTTTCTGTAGGGAATCCGGTAATAATATCTTGAGAAATAGAGCAGCCAGGTAGAATTTTTCTAATTTCATCTGTCAGTTCAAAATATTCTTCGATGGTGTGTAGGCGATTCATTGCCTTTAAAATACGGTTACTACCGCTTTGTACAGGTAAATGAACGTGGTTACAAATATTTTTATGCTTGGCCATGGTTCTAATCACCTCCAAAGTCATGTCTTGCGGATTCGATGTCGAAAAACGAATACGCATTTTTGGATTTGCCAATGCGACCATTTCTAAAAGTTTAGAAAAGCCGATTGCCGTTGCTTTTTGCATATCAGAAGCATTCTCAAAATTTTTCTTGAGTCCGCCACCATACCATAAATAACTATCTACATTCTGTCCAAGTAATGTAATTTCTTTAAACCCATTTTCCGAAAGCTCTTTTACTTCAGTTAAAATAGATTGTGGGTCTCTACTACGTTCGCGGCCTCTAGTAAATGGTACAACACAAAATGTACACATATTATCACATCCTCTGGTAATAGAAACAAAAGCTGTCACTCCGTTTGTATTTAATCTTACAGGTGCAATATCGCCGTAAGTTTCATCCTTAGAAAGAATAACATTTACCGCATCTCTACCAGAATCAACTTCTTTTATCAAT
>JANQUX010000176.1 GCA_030730545.1 Maribacter sp.
AAATGTCTTTAATGGTAGAAGCATACCAATCTGATGATTTTGATTCAGGAATTTGCCCCCATCTACGCATTTGTGTTAAAAACCATATTCCGTCAGAATAGAAAGGATAGGTTGCATTGTATTTATAGAACACATTAAAATCTGGCATTTCACGTTTATCTCCTTTTTCAAATTCAAAAGTACCCGTCATAGAATTTGCCAATACTTCTTTTGGTGCACCCACATATTGAGACATAGAAAGTATTTCTACAGCTTCTGCTCTATTAGAAGGTTCATCTAGCCATTTACCAGCTCTAATTAATGCTTTTGTTACCGCTATAGCAGTGTTCGGATTTTGCTCTACAAACTGCTTTGTCATTACAAATACTTTCTCTGGATTGTTCTTCCAAATATCATAGTTGGTTGTTACCGGTACACCGATACCTTTAAAAACTGCTTGCTGGTTCCAAGGCTCACCTACACAGTAGCCATAAATAGTACCTGACTCTAATGTAGCTGGCATTTGTGGCGGTGGCGTTACAGAAAGTAAAACCTCAGCATCTATCTGCCCTTGCACATTATCTGCCGTATACATACCTGGGTGAATACCAGCAGCAGCTAACCAATAACGCAATTCATAGTTGTGTGTAGATACTGGGAAAACCATTCCCATTTTAAAAGGTTTACCTTCATTTTTATACGAAGTAATTACCGGTTTTAAAGCATCTGCTTTAATTGGGTGAATTGGCTTACCATCTGAATCTGCTGGTACATTCGGCTTCATTTTAGACCAAACATCATTAGATACCGTAATTCCGTTACCGTTTAAATCCATTGAAAACGGAGTAACCAATTCTGCTTGTCTACCAAAACCTGCTCCTGCAGCGATTGGCTGACCTGCCAACATATGTGATCCGTCTAATTGACCATCTATTACACGGTCTAAAACATTTTTCCAGTTAGATTGTGCTTCTACCGAAACAAAAAGTCCTTCTTCTTCAAAAAAGCCTTTTTCTTTTGCTATAGCCAAAGGAGCCATATCTGTAAGTTTAATAAAGCCAAATGTTAATTGAGGCTTTTCAATATCAAGCATTTTGGTTTTAGACGTTACAGCTTCTTCTACAACCGTTTCGGCTTTCTTGCTTTTTGTATCTCCACAAGACATAATGACTGCCGCCATTGATGCAAGTAAAGATGCTTTTGTAAAAATAGTTCTCATATCAGTGTGTTTAAAAATTTAACTACGTATTTATACTTATTTTAAACAAATGTATACGTAATGAGTTTTACAAATGATGTTATAGCGCATAAGCTTTCAATCTTTTGTTCCACAGTAAAACCTGCTAAAAAACATTTAAATCTTGTAAAACATTGATATATAGTTAGTACTTATACTTAAAGTATAAGTACGTAGTACTATTAAAAATGAAATTTTTTAAAACTCTGGTTTTAAGGAAAGGGAAATAAGTAAACTATTTTTTTTGAAGTGTCTTGATCCACGCGGGCTCTGAAAGTCCGATGTATTTTTTATCGGTTCCATAAGGATCCTTACCGCCATCAAAATAAGCTTGTATCGTTTTCATAGGAATTGTGTCCTTAATCTTAACCGGTACATTATATTTATGGTTGCCATGAAAATCGTGACATTGAATACAGGTAAACCATTGCTCATTAGCAATCAGTTCAGAATGGGGTACATCAATAGGATCATCTTCGACCTCTAAATCCTGATGGCAATTCATACAATAATTTATAGAAGCTACACTTACCCGTTCACCATTGTGTTCGGTATGACAGGTAATACATGTGGTAGCGTCAATTTTAGCAATTGCCTTTTTAAATCTAGGTTCTGAAAACCGATACGAAGGATGTCTGTCATTTGGTCTGTCGTGACACTCTAAACAATTATTTACAGTTACATCTTGTGTTCCAAAATCAACGGATTTTTCCCTCATCCCCGCCAGGTGTGAAATGTTGGACTGAACTTGCTGCATTAAATTTCCATTGGCATCTGCATGGCAGGTTACACATGATAGATCTTCATGTCCTTTGTTCATTGGCCCAAGGGATATATACTCCTCAGATTCTTTAAAAGAGAAAAAAACTATGATACCGACACTTATCAAAATACCTATAAGTCCACCGAAAAACTGTCTTTTCCTTAAAGCTGATACCTTAAATATACCCATAGTCTATATTTCTATTATAACATTCTCGCTAGCTGGGTAGCTTACACAGGTTAATATTTTGCCGGCGTCTACATCTTTTTGATCTAGAAAATGACCCTCAGTCATAGTAATTTCGCCTGTTTGGCAAGTTGCCAAACATGTTGAACACATTCCTGATCTACAGGAATAGGGCATATCAATGTTGTTCGCCATTGCAGCTTGTAAAATGGTGGTATCATTTTCCATGAGCAATTCATGACTTTTTCCATTCAACTGAATTTGAACTTTGCTCTGCAGGCCACTTTTGACTACTACTTTGTCAGGTCTTTTAAATAGCTCTTCTTTAATCTTACTTGACGAAACCTTATTAACAAGTAAAATACTTTTAGAGGCCTCCATAAAACCAAAAGGACCACAAATCATATATTGACAACTTTTAAAGTCTAGACTGTGTTTTTCCATTACATCCATTACCAAAGCTTCAGTAATAAGCCCCTTATGGTAATTGTCTAATTTTGGTGCTTCTTTAGATATGAGGAACTCTACGCTAAATCTATCTTTAAAATTTTGCAGCAGTTCTTCAATTTCAGTTTTGAAAATTATAGCATTGGTATTTCGGTTTGCATACACTAATACTATTTTAGATTTCGGTTCTTTGGTCAAGACCGATTTAATGATTGAAAATATCGGCGTTATTCCACTGCCTCCAGCAAAAAAAACGTAAGTCGATTCTTGGTTTTTTTCTGGTTTAACAAAAAAACTACCGTCTGGCTTATCTATCTCTAGTTTATCACCGATCTTTAAAGAATCATGTATGTAATTAGAAATCAATCCATTATCAACTCTCTTAACGGTAACTTTCGGCTCATTGTCCGTATAGGGGTTACTACTAAATGAATAGGCCCTTTTATGAATTTTATTATCTACTTTAAAGTGCAGGGTTACGAATTGCCCCGGTAAGTATTTTATCTTATTGAACAGCCCCCCATTTTTAAAAATGACGCTTACGGTATCATCTGTTTCTTTTTCTATGTTTTTTACAGTTAATTTCATTCGTATAATTATTTGTAATAGAAAACCATAGTAATATGGAAAAACATCAAAATGGTAATAATAATAGAGAATGCTACGTGAGATATCATCCAACCTTTGAACAATACCTCACTATTGTTCTTTATTACATCTAGATTTATATAACCCAATAAAGCATTTGCCAAAAATAAATAGGATAGCAATGCCAAGTAACCATAACCCATTCCCATACTATGCACATAGAAAAATATAGGGCTTAAAGCACCTGCCCACTTGTGCATTAAAGTCATTTTTATTGAATGTTTTCTCAGCTTTTTAATTACCCTACTAAGTGTAAGTACCCATTGAAAAGTAATAAATAGTGCCAAAAAAAGTCCAGACCACCTTTTATACATTTCTTGATGCTGCAGTAATTTTAACCAAGACCATTCCAGTTTCAAAAAGAACTGTATAAAAAACAAGGTTAAAAACAGCAAACCTATTATCGAGGTCAAGTTTTTATTTTTCAAAAAATAAGTTTTCTTGTTATTTACTTGCTATCAATGTCTTCATTGTATCATACGAAGAAAGCTTTCTAACGCTATCTAGAAAAACTTCTGGTGATGGAAGATAGTTTCCTTCTGAAGGCCATTTATCTCCTATTACCGGTTTTTCAGAAGATTTAAATGCGGCAATCTCATCTAAGTACTCCATATAAATATCTACGGTACCTTTTGAGTATGCATTTAACACCTCTATTGCTCCTGAATATGTTAAGGAATCCTTTGGATATTGCCAAGTTGTGGCACCCATGACATCGCCTAATTTCCAATCGGTTTTCGTAGTTTGTGGATGATCGTTATGACACGTTACACATGCTTGAGCACTAGCAAGATCCGCAAACATCGCGGTGTGGAGTTCTTGAGACTCGTCATAAAAAAATTTAGGTTCTTGCGTTTCTTTGATATCCTTGAAAAGCTCAGCTTGTTGACCCTCAAATTTATTAGCCTTGTTCACAGGGAAATCAGAACCCAAGTACAAGCCTAATGGTACTGGACCTTTTTTGATACTGGTAGCCACCCCACGTAAAAAAAGCGCAGGTAAAGGACCAGCTTCAACATCATCTTTACGCCAATCTTCATCAAATTTCATTCCCTGTAACATTCCTTTGCCTACAATGGCCTTGGTATATAACGTTCTTGTAACATCATTTTCCTTTGATACCATTTCTAAAACTTCATCAACAGAAAAAACATTGTCTTCTGCTGCACTCGTTTCACCTTTTTCTTCAGGAACTCCGCCGCATGAATTTAAAATCAATAAACTGATGAAAAGAATCATTACTATAAGTAGTGGAGAATTGTTTAGTTTTTTCATAATACAGTGTTTTAAAAGTGATAATTATTTGCCGGCATTGATCATAACCGAAGCCATGGTACCATATACTGATGCCCAGGCATCTTTAACTTCTGGAGTAAAATCATCTCCTAGACCAGTTTCAAGTGTGCTTAACAATGCTGCGCCAACAGTATCATAGTGTGAATCTTCAACCTTATATTCTACATGGCGTTTTCCTAAGTTTTCTAATACGGGAACAAGCATTTCTAAATTGTTCAAACCTGCTACGGCACTGGCAATCATGGTCATTAATTTATTCCCCTGAGCGGCTATTGCTTCTTCTCCTGTAGGAAATATGGCTCTTAATGAAGAATCGAGCTCAAAAAGCTTGGCATAAAATATTTTTCCCGCTGTCTCTGAAATTGGTTTTACTTTTTCAAACGAACCTTGTACAAGGTCTATAGTAGTCTGTTCCATAATCTAATAGTTTTAATTGTTTTATAATAAATAAGTATTAATACTTATTTATATGACAAATATAAAACCTATACTACGTACTAGTTATGTGAAAACGAAGCATAAAGAATCTTATTTCAACATAAAAAAATATGTTTTTTATCAGTTTTTTAAACTTTAGTTAAAAACATTTACAGTTATACTTAGTAAAATAAGTAGTTGTAGGTTAAGTAATTAGAGGAAGATATTAGCTATCTAAGTAGAAATTGTGCTCTGATATTTCTTTTTTAAGCAATTCAATATTAGAAATACCTACTCTTTTACCTTTGGTAAGTAACAAGCCTTCTTTTTTAAGAATAGAGAACATTCTTATTACCTGTTCTTCTGTGGTACCTGCATAATCTGCATACTCACGTCTACTTAATAAAAGGGAAGAAAATCCGTTAGTTTGTCCAAACTTACGATCGATATATAATAAGGTATCTATGACACGTTCTCTAACGGTCATTTGAGATAACGATTTTACTCGGATTTCACTACGATTAAGTTCATTCGCGTAAAACAACATAAAATCATATGTTAGACTAGGTGTTTCCCTTAATGTTTCTTGAAGCAATTCTTTTGAGAAATAACATAAGGTACAATCTACCAAAGCAATGGCACTTATAGGGTATGTCTCTTCTGTGCCAAAACCTCTATGCCCAATAATTTCTCCCGGAGTTGCAAAGCGTACAATTTGTTCTTTGCCATGAAGACCGGTTCTCAATACTTTGACCTTACCACTTAGCAGAAAAAATAGTCCGGTAACAGAGGCACCTTCCATAATAAACTGCTGCCCCTTTTTACATTTAATTTCTTTTCTTGCTTGAACTAATTCGCCAATAGTATAAGAATGAATATTCTTTTGAATTAGGCATTTCTTATTGGTACAAATACTACACGCACTATCAAGTAGTTCAGAATTACTGGAAGAAAACTTTGATATGTTTGTTGTGCCTGTACGCATAGATAATCTTATTTATATAGTACTTGGAGATAAATCAATTACAGGCTTGTTAACTGTTTTCAATTCTTCTTTCACTTGTTTTTCATCTTCTGTAGAGAATTTAATAGCAAGTGTTGTCAAGGCCGTAATTACTACAAAACCACCAATTATAAAGTAACCACTTGACACTGCACCCGAAGCAGCAGCAGCTTGAGCAGCTTTCATAGCCTCTTCTCCTAAATTTGCGTTAGAAGCCAATGCATTGGTTTCTGCCAAGGATGATTTTGATTTTAGCAATAGTGCGGCTAAAAAAGCTCCAACATTACCACCTGCGCCAACAATACCTGAGATAGAACCAATTGCTTTTTTATTTATAAAGGGAACTACTGAAAAAGTTGCCCCTTCTGCCATTTGCACCGTTATACTAAAAGCAATTAAGAATATAATACCCATTGCAAAACTTGTGGTCAGTGAAAAGACCGAAAGCATCGCACCTTCAAGTGCCAGAATTACGGTTAAGAAAAGTACTCTACCACGTAAACCCTTTAATCTACCAAATCGATCTCCGAAAAAACCACCCAAGGTTCTTGCAAAAATATTCATCAATGCAAAAGAAAGTACCAAATTACCAGCCGTAGACCTTGTAAGTCCGAATGTGTTTTGCAAGTAATCATCCATAGTACCATATACCGTAAGCTCCATACCAAAAGATGCTGCATAAACTATGAAAAGTATCCACACTCTATAATCTTTCAATACACTTACAAATGATTCTTCATCTTTTTTAAGCTTTGGCATTTTGCCAGCTTCTTTCAATTCTTTAAAGTTTCCTTCAGGTGTGTCTTGTGTAAAAAAGTAATATACAACACCCATTATCATTGCAATAACACCGGCGATAATCATGGAGTAACGCCAAGCAATTTCATCGGCAACTCCAAAACTGACCACTGCCGCAGCAATTAAAGGCATACCAAGGCGGTTGGCACCACCACCTAAATTCCCCCATCCTGCTGAGGTAGCATTGGCAGTACCAACAATATTGGGAGCAAACATTATTGAGGTATGAAATTGAGTAATCACAAATGACGCTCCAATAAAACCAATAAATAACCTGCAAACTAAAAACTGTAAAGGCGTTTGTACAAAACCTAAAATGATCACAGGGATTGCACCAAAAACTAATAAGTAGGTATAACATAACCTTGGGCCATAAGTATCACACAATTTACCGATAGCTAAT
>JANQUX010000177.1 GCA_030730545.1 Maribacter sp.
TAGCCACTTTTGGGCAAGAGTATGAATTTCAGAAGAATTTTTCAAACCACCCACAATTGATTTTACATCAGGATGTTCTGCAATCTTTTCGATAGCTTCTTTCGTTGGCAATTCCTCTAAATTACCTAGTCTGCCTAAATTATTCCCTGTTAAAACCGAGCTATTACGAACAGCTTCGGGTAGCATATCTACTCCTATTCCTTTTGTACGAATTGGTTTCGGTATTTCGAATAAAGCATCGCCGTTGGCTCTGCAATACCAATTACCACCCATACGTGCCACTAAATCTAACTTCGGGGTATCTAGATTTCCATCGGCATCTAAAAAGGCTTTTTTTACATGTATCTGAACGACTTTGGCTAGTACTAAATTACCTGCTCCTGGTCCGTCACCCAATGCTATTACTTGATCTACCACACACTCAAATGCTACGGGAGCCTCTCCTACTCTTGGTGGTTTTACCTTATCACTAGGTACTTGAGTAAAGCCGGCTTTTACAAACTCATTTACTCCATCACCATACTCGGTACTTGACAAAGACATTTGCTCAACCATGTCATAATTCACGATATTAATTACCGTTTCCTTGACCTCCAAAACATTGTCTAAAGTGTGCTTCGTAGTATTGTCACGACCTCTTCTAGAAGGTGAAAAAATCATGATTGGCGGATTTACACTGAATAAATTAAAGTAGCTGAACGGACTCAAATTAACATTGCCATCTTTATCGATCGTACTGGCAAAACATATTGGTCTTGGTGCCACGGCCGATAATAAATACCCATGTAATTCTTGCTGAGAAATACTGTTTGGATCTATAGAATTGATTTCTTCGTTCTTTGACATTATGCTACTATTTAGCTATTTAAAATTTATTTTATTTACTTGGCAAAATGGTTCCGGTTACTTCACCGAATCCTACACGTTTACCTTCTTTTTCTGCAAAACCTCTTATGGTAACCGTATCGTTATCCTCTATAAAAGTACGTTTGCTACCATCATTTAATTCAAATGGTTTTTTACCGCCCCAAGAGATTTCTAACAATGATCCGTATGAACTTTCATCTTTGCCAGATATCGTTCCAGATGCCATGACATCGCCAACATTCAAATTACATCCATTTACGGTATGGTGAGCCAGCTGCTGCATCATATTCCAATACATGTATTTGAAATTAGACTTACTAATGGATGTTTCACTTGATGTTTTTGATGACATGCCGACCTCTAACTGAATATCATAATTTTTTTCTCCTTCAAATTTTAAATAGGATAACACCTCTGGTTGTTGCTCTGGACCTTGAACTTTAAAAGGTTCTAAAGCTTCTAACGTAACGATCCATGGTGACATAGATGATGCAAAGCTTTTTCCTAAAAACGGACCTAAAGGCACATATTCCCATTTCTGAATATCTCTAGCAGACCAGTCATTGAACAGTACTAAACCGAAAATATGTTCAGCGGCATTTTTTATAGAAACCCGTTCGCCTAGTTCAGTGCATTTACCCACTACAAAGCCCATTTCCAATTCAAAATCTAAATTACCTGAAGCTTTAAAAACTGGAACTTCCATATCATTGGTTTTCACTTGCCCCATTGGCCTGTGAATATCAGTACCGCTCACCACAATTGACGATGCACGACCATGATACCCTACCGGAATATGCCTCCAATTTGGCAATAAGGCATTCTCTGGATCACGGAACATTTTACCCACATTGGTAGCATGCTCTATACTTGAATAGAAATCTGTATAATCACCAACGCGCACAGGCAAATGCATTTTTGCATCTTGCTGCGACACAAAAACTTCTGGATGATTTTTCAGCGGAGAATTCTCAGAAACTAATAAATTCTGAATATCTAATCGGACTTTATTCGTTATTTTCTTTCCTAATGCGATAAAGTCATTTAAGGTTTTCTGTCGAAAATAAGTAGCGCTGATTTCTAATAAACCTAATTCTGATACTTCTGCTAAATCAACTATCTGTTCGCCAATGGCGATTCCTGCTTTTGGGGCTTCATCATAAACCGAGAATATTCCAAAAGGGAGATTATAGATAGAAAAATCTGAGTTTTCGGGTATTGAAACCCATGTATTAAGTGTTGTCAAGTTTTTGCTTATTTCTGTTATAACCAAGATTGATAATAATCTCCGTCATCTAATTTCATTGCATTTTCAGTAACCATTAATGGCTTAAAAGTGTCTATCATAACCGCTAGTTCTTCTGAACCTTTTTGACCTATGCTACGCTCAGCCGCACCTGGGTGCGGACCGTGAGGTATACCTGCAGGATGCAGAGATATATTACCTGGCTTCACGCCGTTTCTGCTCATAAAATCTCCATCAACATAATACAGCATTTCATCAGAATCTATATTCGAATGATTGTATGGTGCTGGTATCGACAGTGGATGATAATCGTACAACCTTGGTACAAAAGAGCAAATTACAAAGGCATTTGTCTCAAATGTTTGGTGTACTGGTGGCGGTTGATGAACCCTACCTGTAATGGGTTCAAAATTGTGAATAGAGAATCCGTATGGGAAATTATATCCATCCCAACCTACAACATCAAAAGGATGCCCAATGTAGACCATTTCATGCATGACCCCTTGCTTCTTCACTTTTATCAAGTGCTCATCAGTATCGGTAAACGTTTCTAAATTCTGTGGTAATTTATAATCGCGCTCACAAAACGGAGAATGCTCTAATAATTGTCCGAACCAATTACGGTATCTCTTAGGAGTATAAATAGGAGAAAATGATTCTGCATACAGAATGCGATTGTCTTCTGTATCAAAATCTATCTGATAAATAGTACCTCTCGGAATTATTAAATAGTCTCCGTATTCAAAGGGAATCTGCCCAAAAATAGTTCTTAATACACCAGTACCTTTATGAATGAACAACATTTCATCGGCATCGGTATTCTTATAGAAATACTCGCGTAACGATTTTCTAGGTGCAGCTACGCCAATAATAATATCGCTATTCACCAAAAGTGGTTCTCTAGCTTCTAAAAAATCATCTTTTGCCGGAGCATTAAAACTGACCAACTTCAATGATCGTATATTTTTCTCTAAAGCAATTTTCGGAGAAACATCGGTACTCTTTAATATCTCTTTGACCATTGTTGGTCTATTGTGGTGATATAATAAAGAGGACATACCGTCAAACCCTATAGTACCGAACAATTGTTCTGAATACAATTCACCATTTGGTTTTCTAAACTGCGTGTGCCTTTTAGGTGGCATCGCTCCTTGTTTATGATATATAGGCATATGAGTTCGTTTTAGTTGATGATCAAGATTATATACTTCGAGGTTTGCATTGAAATATTAGAAATAAATACCTCAAGAACTAGCCTCGAGGTATTTATAGTTACTTCCTTTAAAAATAATCTATTTTAAGATTGTCAAGAAATTTGTTGAACCTATAAAGTTCCTCTTAATTCTTGCTCACGCTCAATTGCTTCAAATAATGCCTTGAAATTTCCTTTTCCGAAAGAAGTAGCTCCTTTACGTTGAATAATTTCAAAAAACATTGTTGGTCTTGCTTGAACAGTTTTAGTGAAAATCTGAAGTAAATATCCTTCATCATCACGATCCACCAAAATACCTAATTTTCTTAACGATTCGATATCCTCATCAATCTCACCAACTCTTTCTGTCAAAACATCATAATACGTTGTTGGTATCGTTAAAAACTCAACCCCTCTATTTTTTAAATCGGTTACCGTTTTTACGATATTATCTGTTGCTACGGCAATATGCTGAACACCTTCACCTTCGTAGAATTCTAAATACTCATCTACTTGAGATTTTTTCATACCTGGTGCCGGTTCGTTGATCGGGAACTTAATACGACCGTTACCATTACTCATTACCTTACTCATTAATGCCGTAAAATCTGTAGAGATATCTTTATCATCGAACGACATAATTTGTTTGAAGCCCATAACATTAGCATAGAAATCTACCCAATAGTTCATTTGACCTTCATGTACATTACCTACCATATGATCTACAAATTTTAAACCTGTAGATGTTGGCTGGTAATCACTTTCCCATTTTTGGTAACCTGGTAAAAATGTACCGTTGTAATCTTTACGCTCTACAAAAACGTGAACTACCTCACCGTAAGAATAGATACCAGAAGTAACTACTTTACCGTGTTCATCTTTTTCTGTTTTAGGCTCCATATAACTTTTGGCTCCTCTTTTCATCGCTTCATTGTAAGCATACGTAGCATCGTCTACCCATAGCGCAGTAACTTTTACTCCGTCACCATGTTTATCAATATGTCTACCCACATCAGTGCCACTTTTAAGAGGAGATGTCAATACCAGTCTTATCTTATCTTGCTCTAAAACATAAGACTCATATTCTCTACTACCAGTCTCTAAACCTTTATAGGCTAAAGATTTGAAGCCGAATGCAGTTTTGTAATAATGTGCCGCTTGTTTAGAATTACTTACGTATAACTCTAAATAATCTGTACCGTTAATAGGCATAAAATCTTGTGCCTCTTTGTGTTTGTTTTCTGCTTTTGTTGCTGTTGACATATTGTTGAGTTTTATTTTTGTTTTATTAATCGTTGCTTCTGCAACATATAGTATAAAAAAATTATGCTGTGGTCGTTTGGGTTTTCATTAGTACTTCTAAAGCTGCTAAAAGTGCTTTGTTCGCCTCTCTTACCCCGAATGAAATTCTCACCTTACCCGGAGCACCAAAAACACCTACGGGTCTCACCATAATACCACGTTGCTCTAAAAACGCAGTAAATTCCATATCATTGATTGGCGGGTCTATTAATACAAAATTACCTTGTGTTGGCCAGTACTTTATGTGTAAAGCATCAAGTCCGTTCAAAACAAACCTTCTTTCCTCTTTCACCAATGCCACAGTTTTATGAACAAAATCTACATCTTCAAGTGCTGCAATTGCACCTTCTAATGCTAAAGATGACAATAAGAATGGCTTACATATTTTACGCATGTAATTACTGATTTCTACAGGTGCATAGCAATACCCTACGCGCAGACCTGCCAAACCATAAGTCTTAGAAAAACTATTAATGGCAATTACATTTTTACCTTCTACTACAAATGGAACTCCTGATGTGTAATCTTCAGCTTCCGCAAAATGCCTGTAAACCTCATCTAACACCAAAATAACATGCTCTGGTAACTTATCTATAAAATTTCTCAAGTCTGCCATTGGAATATAATTTCCTGACGGATTGTTAGGCGATGCTAGAAATACCAACTTCGTTCTATCGGTAATTGCTTCTAAAATACCTTCTAAATTGTAATCGTAATTCTCGGTCATGGGTACATTGATCGCCTTTGCCCCCATCCAACGTGTAAATGCGGTGTACGGAAGAAAACATGGCTGACTCACAATAACCTCATCACCTTCACTTAAAAATGCCTTAGAAATCATATCTATAATTTCAGAACCACTATTTGCAGTAATAAAATTATCTGCAGCTAAGACTCCGTCAAAATCCTTCACCAAGGCATCACGTAATCTACTATCTGTATTATCTGGGTAGTAACTTAAATCATCTAGAGTTTTTGCTAAAGCTTCTTTCACTTTTGGTGAATACCCTAACGGATTTTCGTTCGACGAAAGCTTGTGCACCGTTACACCATCGGGCATAACAATTTTCTTACCTCCACCTTTATAGGTACTATCTTCTAAAATATAGTTCTTGAAACATAGTTGCATATATCTTCTTCTTTAGAGCATTTTGTCAGTAGTAAAAATACACTTTTTTTTGAATATTGTTGCATTAACAACAATATTAACGATAAACTCCGTTACTTTTGGAGGAATAACATTTGGATTATGGACAGGACGGAAGGATTCGGAGTATATATTGATCGTACCCTTAAAAAGGTTCAAAGCACCTTTTTACAGGTATTTGCAGAGAACAATATTGATTTGACGATTGAGCAATGGGTAATATTACAACGGGTACATTTAGAAGGTAAAGATGCTTCTCAAGCCGATATTGCCAAATCTAACTTCAGAAATAGGGCTACAACTTCTCGAGTTATTAGCGGACTTTGTAAAAAAGGGCTGTTAAGAAAGTCTAGATTCAGAGATGATCAAAAAAGATATAAATTGGTGATTACAGATGAAGGGTCTGCATTGATCACCCAGGTAATGCCATTTATTAAAGATTTACGAAAAGTTAGTACACTGGGTATCACCGAAGAAGAGTTCGAAATTTTCTATAAAGTTCTTGATCAACTATGGGAAAATTTCGATCAATATGAGGGTCGTTCATAGCGGGATTATAATACAAAAAAGAAATAATGAAAATTTTGTTGATTTTGGTTTTACCAGTCTATAAAAATCACTAAGTTTGCACCCACATTTGAAAAAATGGTGTCGGTCGCATAGCTCAGCTGGATAGAGCATCTGCCTTCTAAGCAGACGGTCGGAGGTTCGAATCCTCCTGCGATCACATATAAACAAAGGGGTTATACGTTTTTAACGTGTAACCCTTTTTTGTTTGTGCAGAAAATTTGCAGAAAAAGTTATGTTTTTTGGTTTCCAGTCATTGAATACATTTTTAACCTTTAATACATAACAAATGAAAAATTCAGAATCAAAAAAGCAGCTAAACAACAAAGCCAGCGTACGAAAATTGCGCCAACAGGTAGACCTTATGCGCACATTAGCAAGTCCTTCAGGATTTATAAAGCTATATTTTAAAGAATTGAGGGCAAAGGAAAATGGAAAGCCAAAGTATGGTAATACTGAAGAATGTTTTAACCATATCAATCAAAAACACTTTGATTTATTTAAAGTAAATAAATACTGTAACTATAATAGTTTTAAAATAGCTTATGAATCATATTTAAAACCGTTTAGCGAACCTTTGGCAATTTCTTAGTATTACGGTCTATTAATTTAAGTAAAGCAAAAACCGCCCTCTAAAGGCGGTTTTTATATTTCTAACTACAATATGAATGATAACAAACTCTCTAAAGGCAGAAACAAACTATAAGTATCTTCTTTGCTTTTGCCATCAGAAATGACAGTTGATATTAGTTTTGTTTTATCAGACTTATATAGTTTGTCTGAAAATCTCAATTTAAATTCACTCAAAACAATTTCAGCTTCATCAGCTTGTAAATACCAACCCTCTGGTAATT
>JANQUX010000178.1 GCA_030730545.1 Maribacter sp.
TGTAGGTAAACTACCGCCTTCACTTACTGCAAATACAATAGTAGCACCTGGCTGGGTTACGCCGTATTCAGGGCCTACAACGTGTACAATGCCATTTTTTGCATGACCGAGTCCCCAATAAGAAATACCATATTCATTGGCATTTTCTTCTAACATTCTTAACTGGTTTGCAGAAAGTGGATCTGCAACCGGTAAATGTTGGTTAATAGTCGGAGTGTTATGGTCAGCTGTTGCAAATGTTTTCTCAGGATGCATTACAGGAATATTTCTATTCTTAATACCTAGAAAAGCAACAGGACTTGTTACTTCATGAACCATGTGTCTGTCAATAAACAGTACATCTGGACCATCTTGTATTTTATGTACTACGTGGGAATCCCACACTTTGTCAAATAATGTTTTAGTTGCGCTCATATTCTTTCTAATGTAAGTACAACAAATCTATTAAAAACAAGGGTCTCGTGGAAATTAACACTCTTGAAAATTACGATGTTCAACGGTAAAGTTGTTAGAAATAAAACTAACTAATATACGTCCAGATATTCTTATGCTTCACCAACTGGGCGTACATATGTCTAATAATTAGATTCTCTGGTTTACTAATTGATGGATCTTCTTTTAGTAATTGTAATGCGTAGTATCTAGCAGATTTGAGAATGTCATTATCCTTAACAATATCGGCTATTTTTAAATTCAATAATCCGCTTTGTTGGGTACCCATAATATCTCCTGGTCCGCGAAGTTTTAAATCTACTTCTGCAATTTCGAATCCGTCATTGGTAGCTACCATGGTTTCAAGTCTAGTTTTAGCTTCGCTAGATAATTTATGACTCGTCATTAGAATACAAAAGCTCTGATCGGCACCACGCCCAACACGACCACGTAATTGATGCAATTGCGAAAGACCGAAACGTTCGGCACTTTCTATAATCATAACCGATGCATTTGGTACGTTGACTCCAACTTCAATAACGGTGGTAGCGACCATTATTTGTGTTTCTCCTCGCACAAAGCGGTTCATTTCAAACTCTTTATCTGCCGGTTTCATTTGACCGTGAACAATAGAAATCTGATATTTTGGCTGTGGAAAGTCGCGCGCAATACTCTCATAACCATCCATTAGATCTTTATAATCCATTGCCTCAGATTCTTGAATTAATGGGTACACCACATAGATCTGTCTGCCTTTTTCAATCTCATCTCGTATAAAGCGAAAAACCTTTAATCTATTGGCATCATAACGGTGTACTGTTTTTATAGGTTTACGCCCAGGTGGTAATTCATCTATGACAGAGATATCTAAATCACCATACAAACTCATTGCCAATGTTCTAGGTATGGGTGTTGCCGTCATTACCAATATGTGTGGCGGAAACTCATTTTTATGCCAAAGCTTAGAGCGCTGGGCTACACCAAA
>JANQUX010000179.1 GCA_030730545.1 Maribacter sp.
TTTATAAAAGTGATAATGATTTTAGGTAAATCTACTTTAATATCGGCATCGCCAAACAGTTTTGCTTCATTGATCTTTTCAGAAGCTTTATCTAATTTGATTGCTTTAAATATTCGTTTTAAAATAAAGGTGACTACCTTAATAATTATCCACCCAAAAATAATAACGATGAACGCTCCGAAAATTCCTGGTAATGCAGACGCAATATCTTTGAATATATTACTTAAAGATTCGAAGGTGAGGTCTTTCCACTTATCAACTGTATCCATATAACTTGTTCTACTTTATTTTTATTTGGTTTTAGCTTTCGTCTGTAACATACCCTCTATTATTGAGGCAAAACTACCCGTAAACAGTCCAGATAATTCCATTATCAATTTAGCCGTAGCAACGTCGTCCATAACTTTTTTACGTAGTTCTGGCGGAACGTCTTTTAGGTCCCCGTCTAAATTCTTAAATGGATTTTGGTTCTGTTCTAACATCAGTTTAGGGTTTTATACATTTCAGTAACCTTGGCTTTTGCCCTCTTTAGTCTCATTTTAATAGCGCTTGCTTTAAGCTCTAAAATATCTTCCAATTCTTTTATCGATGCTCCATCTTGATATTTTAACAACAATATCGTCTTATCTTCTGGAGCAATAAGTTCTAATGCTTTTTTAAGCTTATCAACTTGCATTTGTAATAACAAATCATCGGTTACCTCTACAGGCACATCTTCATGCACATCAAATTTAACCGAATTATCATTTATTTTCCGTTCCTTATTTCTGTTGACATAATTGACACAAAAATTATAAGTAAAGGAGTATAACCAAGTAGAGAATTTTGAATTACCTTTAAATGAACCCAGCTTTACATACAGCATTAGAAATATATCTTGGGTCAAGTCTTCTGCCTCTTTGTTCGATTTTGCGAACCCCAAGCACTTATTGTAAACCAATTTCGAGTACCTATCATAGAGCACACCAAAGAGCATAGAGTCATTGTTAGATACAATGCGTTCTACTAACTCTAAATCGGTATAATCTTCGTTTTTACCACTAGAAACCGTTTTTTCATTGAATTGGTTTCCAATAATAATAAAACATAGCTTTTTAAGAAATGTCACTTTGATAGATAGTTTACAAAAAATAAAAGTAGGTTAAAGATACTGTAATTGATATATTTACTTGAAAATCTGTTGAAAATGAAAAAATTAATTATTCTTTCCATTCTAATTTCAAGTGTTTTTACAGCATGTAAAACCGACCAAAAAAAGCCTAAAATTGCTGTTGCCGAAGATACGCAATTGACGGTTCTTGAAAAAATCGCAAATGCTAACGGATTCGAAAACTGGAAAGATGTGGAAAGCATTAAGTTTACTTTCAATGTAGATAGAGATGCCGAACATTTTGAACGTACTTGGTTATGGAAAAC
>JANQUX010000180.1 GCA_030730545.1 Maribacter sp.
GCTTAATAAAATATTAATTTAGTAGCACTGCACCAAAAGTATCTACAGAAAATGCATTAATTGGAATGTTAGGTAAACTACTACTTGTCGTTGAATTTATATTTGGTGTTAATCCTAGAATTCTAAATTGATCACCGTTGCCAGGTAAATCGTTAAAAGTACCAATACCATAACCTTGATAATTACTTGCAAGGTTACGAGTATCTTCATAAGCTTGTTGGGTACTTGAAATTATTTGATTCATATCTGTGGTTGCATAGCCTTGCCCTAATAAATTTTCGCCACTTCTATTAAAATCTTGAAACGAGTAACCTACAAGGGCATCTAATTTAGAGTTTTCAAATTCCTTGTTATAATTAATGGTAAGTTCCATTAATTTGCTTTGAGCGTCTAAATTACTTACAATTGCACGTCCATTTCCAACTACACCGTTTGTGAAACCTAGTATATTAGGGCTTACTACCTGACCTCTGGTAGATTCAGAAGTATCAAGACCGAAATTGACTTTAGCTGAAAGTTCGTCGGTGAATGCATAGTTTAAAGATACGTTTCCAAGAAATCTATCAGTAGCTGAATTATCGTCATAATATGCTAAAAGATTTGCAGGATTTCTATCTGGATCTGCTCCAACGTTTGGATTCGCTGTAAGGGTAGGATTAGAATAATAGGTAGATGCTAGTAAATCGCCAGTACTACCTGAAGTTCTACTGATAAAAGGTGCTCTATCATTAATTCTAGAAACAGTTCCTTGAGCATTCAATGTCAATTTGTTATCAAAAAAACGTTGAGTTAAATTTATTCTACCTGAAATACGTTCAAAATCAGTATTTTCAATGATGCCAAATTGCTTGGAGTAACCAAAAGTAGCTCTAACATTCCCAGACCCGTAATTTTGTGAGTAAGAAAGGTTATTGTCAGTAGAAGCAGTGGTTCTGAAAAGATATTCTTGCCAGTCTGTAGAGCCACCAAGGTCAGCTCCACCTCTTTCTACAAATTCTTCAGCAGATAGAAGATCATAAGTATTTGCTACGGTCGCAATATTCAAATTACTAGAGAAGCCCCATTGACCCGAAGTTCCTCCACCTTTTCCAGATTTAGTTGTAATTACAACTACACCATTTGCACCTCTAGAACCATAGATAGCTGTTGCAGAAGCATCTTTAAGAACACTCATGCTTTCGATATCGTTAGGGTTAATAAAGTTTAATGGGTTTTTAGCGCCACTACTACCTGCGCCTAAATCTCCACCTGAAGCAGAAACACTTTCATTTGATACAGGTACTCCATCAATAACAAATAATGGACTGTTGTTTCCACGTACAGAACCAGCACCTCTAATTCTCAAAGTAATGCCGGCACCTGGCTCTCCACTAGCTTGCGAAATTTGTACCCCTGCAGTTTTACCTTGTATCAGTTGTTCTGGAGATGAAATAATACCTCCATTAAAATCTTCTGAAGAAACAGAAGATACAGATCCCGTAGCATCTTTAACAGTTGTAGTACCGTAACCGATAATTACAACTTCTTCTAATGCTTCGGCATCTTCGTCTAAAGTGAAGTTGATTGAAGTTGATTGAAGTTCTACCGTTAATTGCTACCTCTTGAGTTTTGTAGCCGATATAACTAACAATAAGTACAGCACCTTCTTCAGCGGTCAATGTGTAATTACCGTCAAAATCAGTTTGTGTACCATTCGTTGTTCCTTTTTCAAGAACACTAGCTCCTGGTAAAGGTCCACTTGAATCTGAAACAGTTCCAGATACTTCTTGTGCCTGTATAAATCCGAAGCACAAAAATGCACCGAGAACTAACAGACTTTTAAGGAATGTAATCTTCATAAATTGTTAATTTAAGTTGAGTTAATTTAATTTCAATTGTTAAAAATATGTAAAAAGCGGTGTTGGCAAAGGTATTGTTTAAGTTAAAATGTTACGAAAACGGTTTCGTGTTGATAACTTTTCTTTTTTTGATAGTATAATGAATGCGAATAGGTAATATTATGATATTCATAATTAATATAGAGGTAAAATGTGAATATTTGATTGAAGTCCAAATATAAGAAAAATTCCTTTTTGTATATATTTACCAAATATCATCTATTTCCCAACTTTATTTTTTAGATTAATTTAAGTTATTATCTTAAAAATTTAAACTCCATTTTTTGAAACAAAAAATCACCTTAAAAGATATTGCTAAAGAACTTGATGTTTCTATTTCTACAGTGTCAAAGGCATTGAAAAATAGCAAAGAGATTGGTAAAGACACAAAAGATAGAATTAAAGCTTTTGCAAAATTCTATAATTACCGTCCTAATAATATAGCCCTTAGCTTAAAAAATAAAAGAACAAAAAATATAGGGGTAATAATTCCTGATATTGTTCATCATTTTTTTACTACAGTCTTTAGGGGTATAGAAATGTATGCCAATCAAATGGGTTATAATGTAATTGTTTGCATTTCTGATGAATCGTTTGATAAAGAGGTTATTAATATGGAAATGTTAGCGAATGGCAGTATAGACGGTTTCATATTATCGTTAAGTGCAGAAACACAGCGAAGAAATGATTTTACACATTTAAAAGAATTATTAGATCAAGGTATACCCATAGTACTTTTTGATAGAGTAACCCAAGACGTTGCATGTGATAAGGTAATATTGAATGATATTGAAATATCGCGCGAATCTGTAACACATTTTATAAAGACAGGGTCTAAAAAAATAGCATTGATTACGACCGAGAATTATTTTAATGTAAGTGAAAGTAGAAAAGAGGGTTATCTAAAAGCTTTAAAGGATAATAATATTCCGTTCGATGAGAATTTAATTTTGACGTTACCTCATGATTTGGACAATACAAAGCTAATAACAGAGTTTTTTCAGAAAAATAAAATAGAAGCGGTATTATGTGTTAATGAGATTTTTGCAGTTCAATGCATGAGTGTTATTCAGCAATTGGGTTTTAAGATACCAGACGAAATTTCGATTATCGGATTTACAGACGGAATCTTATCCAGATACTCTTCGCCTAAACTTAGTACTGTAGCCCAGCATGGTGAGAAAATGGGCGAACTAGCAGCTAAAATGCTGATAAATAGAATGGAGTCAACTGAATTAGTAGAAGAGCCTTTTAGAACAGAGGTAATAAATGCAACATTAATTAAAAGAGGTTCTACAATCAATTAATATTTTTGTGATAATGGAGAAAGTAGGTTTTATATTTGACTTAGATGGTGTTATAGTTGATACGGCTAAATATCATTATTTAGCTTGGCGCAAACTGGCCAATGAATTAGGGTTTGAATTTACCAAAGAGCAGAACGAACTCTTTAAAGGTGTCAGTCGAAAACGATGCTTAGAGATTCTTTTAGATATTGGGAATATAACGGCTACACAAGATGAGTTCGATACTTGGATGGTAGAGAAAAATGTTGATTATCTAGCTTACATCGAAAAGATGGATTCAAGTGAAATTCTACCAGATGTAACAAGGGTTTTGCAATATTTAAAGAATAAAAACATTCCGATAGCATTGGGTTCGGCCAGTAAGAATGCAAGACCTATTTTAGAGAAAGTGAACCTATTATCTTATTTTGATAGTGTTGTCGATGGTAATAGTGTAACTAAAGCTAAACCAGATCCAGAGGTGTTTTTGATTGCAGCGAATAATTTAGGTGTTGCAGCAAATTCATGTGTGGTCTTTGAAGATGCAGTTGCCGGTATTCAAGCGGCTAATGCTGCGAATATGGTAAGCATAGGTATAGGAGATGCTGAAATATTAAATGAGGCAGATTATAACTTTAAAGATTTTACCGAAATGACCGATGATTTTTTACAATCATTACTTAATAAAGAGCGTAAAGCTTAAATTAGAATGTTTATCTCTAGTTTCTTTTTTTAAAATTCAATATAAATTTCATGAATCAAGATTATATAAAACCAGATAATTGGTGCATTATAGAAGAAGGTTTCGATCAAGAAAACGTAAAATCTTCAGAAAGTATTTTTAGTATAGGTAACGGTGCCATGGGGCAACGTGCCAATTTTGAAGAAACCTATACTGGCGAAACTTTTCAAGGTAGTTATATTGCAGGTGTTTATTATCCTGATAAAACTCGTGTAGGATGGTGGAAAAACGGCTATCCAGAATATTTTGCAAAGGTTTTGAACGCTCCTAATTGGATCGGAATCAAAATTTATGTTGATGGGGTAAAGTTCGATTTGGCAACGAGTAAAAAAGTGTCAAATTTTAGACGAGAATTGAATATGAAAGAGGGTGTTTATACCCGTAGCTTTCAAGCAGTAACAACTAATAATGTAGAAATAGAAGTTGTTGTAAAACGATTCTTAAGTATAGATATTGATACGGTAGGTGCCATTGCATATACTATTAAGGTATTAAAAACAGATGCTACCATAGTATTTGAGCCATATTTAGATAGTGGTATTACTAATGAAGATAGTAACTGGGACGACAAATTCTGGAATACAACAAATGTAAGTACAGCTGATAATCGTGCCTTTATAGAGGCGCATACTATGAAAACTGAATTTAAGACCTGTACCTTTATGCAGGCTTCATTAGAATATAATGGGAATCAGGTTTCGGGTGTGCCGTCTGAAAAGACAGATTCATTTGTGTCTTTAAAATTTGAGCAAAATGTAAAGGCAGACGAATCTGTTACGTTGACGAAATTTGGCGGTTACACTGTTGCAAGAAATCACCCTAATCAAGAATTGGTTCAAGTTGCACATAAGAGCTTAGATGAAGTAAGTGCTTTAGGCTTTGATCAACTATTACAAAAACAAAAAGATGCTTGGGCTGCTATTTGGGATATGAGCGATATTGTTATTGAAGGCGATGTAAAGGCGCAACAAGGCATTCGTTTTAATATTTTTCAATTAAATCAAACCTATTTAGGTACAGATTCTAGGCTGAATATTGGTCCGAAAGGATTTACAGGTGAGAAATACGGCGGTAGTACCTATTGGGATACCGAGGCATACTGTATTCCTTTCTATATGGCGACCAAAGATGATAAGGTAGCCAGAAAGCTATTAAAATATCGATACAACCATTTAGAAAAGGCTATTGAAAATGCCAAGAAATTAGGTTTCTCTAATGGAGCGGCATTATACCCAATGGTAACCATGAATGGCGAAGAGTGCCATAATGAATGGGAGATTACTTTTGAGGAAATTCATAGAAACGGAGCTATTGCTTTTGCAATCCATAACTATTATAGATATACCGGCGATTACAGTTACATCCCAGAAATGGGTTTAGAAGTACTTATAGGTATTTCTAGATTTTGGCATCAACGTGTAAACTTATCTAAGGATAAAAATAAATATGTGATGCTTGGGGTTACAGGACCTAATGAATATGAAAATAATGTCAATAATAACTGGTATACCAACTATTTGGCGAAATGGTGTATTAATTATACGCTTACGCAATTAGAGAAGGTTAAAAGCGGTTATTCAGATGATTATCATAGAATAATAGGTAAAACTAAACTTACGGATAGAGAGTGTGATAAATGGAGAAAAGTCGCCAATAAAATGTATTTACCATATTCGAAAGAGCATGGGGTGTTTTTACAGCAAGACGGCTTTTTAGATAAAGATTTGGTGAGGGTAAATGATTTGCCAAAAACAGAAAGACCAATTAATCAAAAATGGAGTTGGGACAGAATTTTAAGATCTCCATATATAAAACAAGCTGATGTTTTACAGGGCTTTTACTTTTTTGAAGAAGATTTCTCAGTAGAAGATTTAGAAAAACATTTCGATTTCTATGAGCCTTTTACCGTTCATGAATCTTCTTTGTCGCCATGTGTGCATAGTATTCAAGCAGCGAAGTTGGGCAGAATGGAACAGGCGTATAATTTCTATTTAAGAACATCGAGGCTAGATTTAGATGACTATAATAAAGAGGTCGAAGAGGGTTTGCACATTACTTCAATGGCTGGTACTTGGATGAGCATAGTTGAAGGTTTTGGAGGCATGCGTGTTATAAACGATAAGTTATCATTTAAGCCACAAATACCGAATCAGTGGAGTGCATATTCTTTTAAGGTTAATTTTAGAAATAGAATTATCAAGGTAAATGTTACTGCTAAAAACACAACTTTTCAACTAATTGGTACCGAAGAAGTGACCATTCGCGTTAACGGGAAGAAAGTAGCATTGTTTCCAGATGAATTGACTACTGTGTAAAAAGGCGTTAGTTTAGTACTTTAAAGTTTAAAATTGAATTACCCCATGAATAATAAGATTGTAATTTATCATGTATTTACCAGGCTTTTTGGTAATACAAATACCAACAATAAGCCATGGGGTACCATCGAAGAAAACGGAGTAGGGAAGTTTGCTGATTTTAATAAAAAAGCGCTTGCAGAGATTAAAGATTTAGGTATTACCCATATTTGGTATACAGGTATACCGCATCACGCTGTAATTAATGACTATACTGAATTCGGTATTTCAAATGATGATCCAGATGTAGTCAAAGGCAGAGCGGGTTCACCTTACGCGGTTAAAGATTATTACAATGTTAACCCCGATTTGGCTAAGGATCCCTCAAAAAGGTTAAAGGAGTTCAAATCTTTAATTGATCGTACACATAAGGCGGGCATGAAGGTGATTATTGATATTGTACCCAACCATGTCGCCAGAAAGTATGAAGGAAAGACAAACCCTAAAGGGGTTTCTGATTTCGGATTTGGCGATGATACATCCGTTGAATATCAAAAAGACAATAATTTTTATTACATCCCGGGAACGGAATTCCAAACTCCACAATGGCGAGATGGTTATGTACCTTTAGGTGGTCATGTTCCGAAGTATACAAATAACAAGCTAGTTGAAATACCAGCGAAATGGACAGGTAATGGCTCTCGTAGTGTGCAGCCAGATATGAACGATTGGTATGAGACCGTTCGAATTAATTACGGAGTACGACCAGATGGTGGGCTAGATTTTGACATGCTACCAAATGATTTCGGCGAGAAAGGTTACGAAGAGCATTTTAATTATTGGAAAAAGAGAGTAGTACCTAGTTCTTGGCGCAAGTTTAGAGATATTGCCTTGTATTGGTTATCAATGGGCGTTGACGGCTTTAGATATGAT
>JANQUX010000181.1 GCA_030730545.1 Maribacter sp.
TAAAGAACTTCAAGAGAAATCTGGAATTAAAATGGAGGTAATTCGACATGGTAAATACAAAAGTGCGGTAGAACCATATTTAGAAAATACAATGAGCGAGGCAAATAGAAGCCAATTAACTTTCTTGCTACAATCTCTTTGGAATTCTATGGTGCTTGATATTTCAAGAACAAGATCGATTTCTGAATCTGATTTAAATATTATTGCAGATACCTTAGGTGGTAGAACTCCGAAATTCGCAAAACAATCAGGGTTGATCGATGATGTTATTTTTTATGATGAGTACGAAGGCAAATTGGCAAGTGCGCTTAAGATTAAAATAGAAGACGAAATCAATTATAGCACCTTAGATGATTATGTAAAGTATTCGAACGAGAAGACTATAAAATCTGGCGATGATAAAATAGCGGTCATTTTTGCCCAAGGCGAAATATTTTATGGTGAAGGTGGCCCCAATATTATTGGGCAAGATATTATTAACGAAGCTTTAATTAAAGCTCGTGATGATGAAAAAGTGAAAGCAATTGTATTGCGTGTAAATTCACCAGGTGGTAGTGCGTTAACTTCAGATATTATTTGGAGAGAAGTTGCACTTGCCAAGAAAGTGAAGCCGGTAATTGTATCGATGGGTAATGTTGCAGCTTCCGGCGGATACTATATAGCCGCAGGTGCCGATAAAATTTTTGCCGAGCCTACAACGATAACCGGTTCTATTGGTGTCTTCGGTGCTGTGCCGAATATGACAGAATTGGCAGGTAATATTGGTATTAATGCAGAACAAGTGGGTACTAATAAAAATGCGGTCGAATATTCATTATTTGAACCCATGCAAGAAAGTTTCAAAAATCAAGTTCAAGAGAGTATTGAAGAAACATATCAAACATTTCTTCAACGGGTATCTGAAGGTAGAAATATGACCATGGCACAAGTAGATAGTGTTGCCCAAGGTAGGGTGTGGAGTGGTACTGAAGCTTTAGAAGTTGGTTTGGTAGATGAATTGGGTAATTTAGATGATGCTATTGAAGCAGCAGCTGAGCTTGCCTCTTTAAGCTCTTATGGGATAAAAAAATTCCCGAAATATAAAAGCGGTTTCGAGCGTTTTATGGAAGATTTAGAAGGAGCCAGTATTCAGATCAAAGAGAATATGTTAAAACAGGAAATTGGCGAAGAGGCTTATAAGGTGCTTAAAGAACTTCAATCTTTCAAACAACAAAAAGGTATACAGGCCAGAATGCCTTTTGCATTAGATATTAAATAATTTTATGACCTTAAAGGACAGAAATCTAGCACAGCGTATTTATTTGTATCTAGGGGCTTTATTTATAACCTCTCTAGTTGTTTCTAACCTCATATTTCAAAAGTTTTTTTATTGGAATCCCTTCGGGGATTTCACAGTTTTCGGGGTTTCGCT
>JANQUX010000182.1 GCA_030730545.1 Maribacter sp.
CAATCTAATAACTAGCCAATTAGTTTTTAGTGCTATTTAATTTTAGTAAGTTGTAATTCGTCAAAAACTATAATACATTTTAGAATGAACACCATTTTTGATACCGTACCCATAAGCGCGCTATACTTCTTTTTAGCTTCGACATTAGGCATACTGGTTGCCTATTGGATAGTTTCTTATTTCATTAAAAAATATGGAAAAGACCCTAAGTATTTATTACCTAATGGAGCGTTTAAAAAAAATTAGTCGCCCCATTCTATTCATATTCCTTTCCATATTAATTCGCTCAGAATCTTTACGTACGCTATTTCAAGTAGAGCATCATGAATATTGGTTCAAAAAAACCAGTGTCATACTTTTTATCGTTTCTGTAACCTGGTTGCTACTCAACCTATTAAAAATTACAAAAAGAGTAATCGTAAATAACTATGATGTCAATGTAGAAAATAACCTGAAAGCACGTCAAATATATACCCAGTTCAATATTTTAGAACGCATTTTCATGATTACCATAATCATATTAGCAGCTGGCGCTATACTCATGAGTTTTGAAAGCATACGCGAATTGGGCGTTAGTATTTTTGCATCTGCAGGTGTTGCGGGTATAATAATCGGTTTTTCTGCACAAAAAATGATCGGTACCGTATTGGCAGGCATACAGATTGCCATAGCGCAACCAATTAAAATTGATGATGTTGTTATCGTTGAAGGAGAATGGGGTCGCATTGAAGAAATTACATTGACCTATGTTGTGGTGAAAATTTGGGATAAAAGAAGGCTAATTGTTCCCACCCCTTATTTTATTGAAAAACCATTTCAAAACTGGACCAAGACTTCATCAGATATTTTGGGTACTGTCTTTTTATATACCGACTACAACGTATCTTTCGATGCGCTTCGAGAAGAGTTGACCAAAATTCTGGAAAACACAGACCTTTGGGACAAGGAAGTTAATGTGCTTCAAGTAACCGAAAGTAAACAAAACTGTGTTGAAATTAGAGCTCTTATGAGCGCAAAAGACTCCCCTACCGCTTGGGATTTACGTGTGCTTGTCCGCGAAAAACTAATTACATTCTTGCAGCAAAATTACCCAGAAAGCATTGCCAGGAATAGAGTTTTGTTGGAAAAATCTACGGATGAAAATAACAATGCATAATTTAGCTTTATGAAACATACTTTCTTATTTCTTTTGTTCTTCGGATGCGTTGCATCTGGTTTTTCTCAACAAATAACCTGCTCTCCAAAAGACAAGGTTGCTGTTGAGAAAAAACTTGCTGAAATTGACGGAATGTTTCAGGGTAATTTTGGTGAAACCATGGTAAGCGTTGGTAAAACGTTTATGAAAACTCCGTATGTTGCCAAAACCCTAGAGATTGGAGATACAGAAACATTGGTGGTAAACCTTCATGGGTTAGATTGCACCACATTCGTTGAGAATGTATTGGACTTTTCTAAGCTGTTAAGACAAAAAAATCTTTCATTTGATGCATTCGTCAAAAACCTAGAAGTTATTAGATACAAAGACGGCGAACTAGAAGGTTACGCTTCTCGTTTACATTACTTTTCTGAGTGGATTGCAAACAATGCCGAGAAAGGACTTCTAAAAGATATTACTGGTGAAATTGGCGGTGCAGAAATCACGAAGGATATTAATTTTATGAGTACCCATAGAGATTTGTATCCGTTTTTGTCTGATGACATAAATTACTCAAAAATTAAAGCTTCTGAAAACTATTTAAACAGTCAGGCTATTTGTGTACTTGCACAAGATGAAATTGCCGAGAACGAACATCTTATTCAATCTGGAGATATTATAGCACTTGCCACTTCTATAAACGGATTAGATGTTACCCATACGGGAATTGCTACGCGCGAAAATGATGGTAGAATTCATTTATTACATGCATCGACAGGATCAATGGAAGTTGAAGTATCTAAATTACCGCTAGCGGATTACCTAAAAGGCATAAAAAGCAACACCGGTATTATGGTTGCAAGACCACTATAACTTTCTAACTACCCGCTAACGCCAATAAGTATTTTTTAGGGGTGGTATTATACTTCTTCTTAAAGGCAGCTATGAAATGACTAGAGGTACTATACCCTACTTTGAGTCCGATTTCATTGACATTATACTGACCGGTTTCTAAAAGTCGCTTGGCATACTCCATTTTATGGTCAAATAAAAAGCTGTAGACCGAATCACCATAAATTTGCTTAAATCCTTCTTTTAGGCGTTTTAAACTCAGACCGATTTCACTTGATAGCTCAGCCAAAGTTGGTGGTTCTGCCATATTCGCCAAAATAATTTCTTTGGCTTTTTTAATCTTCTTCACATTTTCCTCATCAGCCAAATACGGGCATTGTTCAATATCTGCATTGGGGCTTCTATTAAAATACAAAGCTATCAATTCGTAAATTTTACCTTTTACATAAAGTGATTTTATAGAAGGATGTAAATTATAGTTCACGATCTGACTCAAAATAACCGCTATCGAAGGTGAAAATGGTTCTTGAGAATAGTACTTCTTTTCTTTATTATCTGAACTCAAAAACGGAATATAATCTGCTTCTGCAGTAAATAGTGAATGAAACTTTCTTAAGGTCATTATTACAGAAACCAAAGATGATTTTGGATCAAGCTTCAAATTCAAGGGCAGGTCTAACTGCGTGTTATACAGTAGTAAAGAATTCTCTTCGCGTACATCTAAACTATAATTCCCTTGATTGAAGTTATATGTACCACTTCCCTTTAAACAAAAGTGAAATTGAATAAAGCGTTTATTAATTTCGCGGGTATAGTGTACTGCCACATCTTCTTCATTCTGAAATTTAAGCACATAAAATCCGTCTTCAATTAAAACTTCGTCGTACGACCCTTGAGCGTTACTTTCTATCTCCATTTTATTAAATTGTTTTTATATCTATTTAGAAAGCATCTAAATAAAATAAGGTTCATTCGCTGTAACCGTCATAAAATTATAGCTAATTAACTGATAAATATCATATTTTGACCAAAAATTCGGCAGGCGACATTAATTGTACCTCTAGCGTTGTTTTTATTGAATAGATGCTCCTACTTTTGTATCCGCTTTATGAAGGACTATCACATTTCTAAACACAACTCCTTTTACACTATTGGCCTTAACTATAAAAAGGCTGATGCTGAAGCCCGTGGTAAATTTAGCTTAGACGAAGTAGCTGTAAAAGCACTTTTAATAGAAGCCAAAAACCAGGGGATAGATGGTTTGTTAGCGACATCGACCTGTAACCGTACCGAGTTACATGGTTTTGCACAACATCCTTTTCAACTTATAAAATTATTATGCGACCACTCTAACGGAACCGTTGAGGCTTTTCAAGAGGTGGCGTATGTATACAAAAATAAAGAAGCTATCAATCACTTGTTCCGAGTAGGTACAGGTTTAGATAGCCAAATACTTGGCGATTTTGAAATCATCAGTCAATTAAAGCAAAGTTTTAAGCGTTCAAAAGAATTGGGTATTGCCAATCCGTTTATTGAAAGACTTTGTAACAGCATTATACAAGCCAGCAAACGTATTAAAAATGAAACTGAAATTTCATCTGGTGCTACTTCGGTAGCATTTGCGTCTGTACAATACATTTTGCGTAATGTAGAAAATGTATCCGAAAAGAATATTCTTTTATTCGGAACCGGAAAAATTGGTCGTAATACCTGCGAGAATTTAATAAAGCATACCAAGAATCCGCATATCACCCTAATCAATAGAACTAAAGGTAAAGCTGAGCAAATTGCAGGCAAGTTCAACCTTATGGTAAAAGATTATGGCGATTTACAGTCCGAAATTAGAACTTCAGATATTTTGGTAGTTGCCACCGGTGCTCAAAAACCTACAATTACCAAAGAATTAATATATACGAACAAACCATTATTGATATTAGATCTTTCCGTTCCTAAGAATGTAGATGATGCTATTTCAGAAATGGAGAATGTTACTGTAATTCATTTAGATCATTTATCCCAAATGACAGATGAAACCTTAGAGCGTAGAAAGCAATATATACCAGAGGCAGAAGCCATAAACGAAGAGGTTAAAAACGATTTCAACCAATGGTTAGAAACCAGAAAATTTGCCCCTGTAATTAAGGCTCTAAAGAAAAAATTAAAGACTATTAAAGATGAGGAGCTAGACTACCAATCTAAAAAAACGGTAGATTTTAATTCGCACCAAGCAGATTTGGTCACGAACCGCATCATTCAAAAAATAACCAAGCAATTTGCAAATCATCTAAAAGATGACACGGTAGATTCCAATTCAAGTTTAGAATTTATCCAGAAAGTATTTCAATTAGAATTGGACGAACAATGAGTAAAGTAATACGATTAGGCACACGCGATAGCGAATTAGCGCTATGGCAGGCGAATACCGTTAAAAGTCAACTTCAAGCATTAGGTTATAAAGTAAAATTAGTCCCTGTAAAATCTACAGGAGATTTGATTTTAGACAAACCCCTATATGAATTAGGAATTACAGGTGTGTTTACCAAAACATTAGATGTCGCCATGATCAATGGTGATATTGATATTGCCGTACATTCTATGAAAGATGTACCTACTGCCCTGCCACAAGGCATTGTAAAAGCTGCTGTTTTAAAGCGCGGTAATTACATGGACATTATGGCGTTTAAAGACAATGAAGAATTTTTAGGTTCTCGCGAAGGTGTAATTGCAACGGGTAGTTTACGTAGACAAGCACAATGGCTAAATAGATACCCAACACATACTGTTGTCGATTTAAGAGGGAATATAAATAGACGCTTAGAAAAACTTTACGAAAATGACTGGAACGGTGCCATTTTCGCCGCAGCCGGATTAGAACGTATCGGTTTAGAACCAGAAAATACTATCGGACTTGGTTGGATGTTACCAGCGCCTGCACAAGGTGCCATTATGGTAGTAGCCATGGAAGATGATGAAGAAATTCGTGAAGCCTGCGCACAACTTAATCATGAAGAAACGGATACCTGTGTATCGCTAGAAAGAGAATTTCTAAGAGAATTAGAAGGTGGATGTAGCGCACCAATCGGTGCATTATCATATATCAACAAAGAAAATATTGTTACCCTAAAAGGTATCTTGTTAAATGTTGACGGAAGCAAAAAATTAGAAGCTGAATTGACCGCACCACTTGGTAAGCATCAAAATTTAGGTATCGACTGTGCTAAGAGTATTTTAGCCAGAGGCGGAAAGAGATTAATGACCGAACTGGCAAATGCAGGTTTAGAAGTAAATATCTTTTCTACCAAAAAACTGACTCCGCCACAACAGCTAATGCTAAACATATCGGTAAATGCCGATTCAGATGATTTTATAAAAATTAATCCGAATCGTATCTCTCCGATAATCTTGAAAAAAAGACATAAAAATGTAGTTTTTACCAGTAAAAATGCGGTAGAAGCTGTATTAGCTAGTAGAGACGCTGCTGAATTAGATTTTGAAAACATATACTGCGTTGGCAGAAAAACCCGCAGATTTATTAAAAACAAGTTCGGTAAGGTTACCCATTATGAAAATAATGCAAAGGACTTAGCAAACTATTTGGTAGAATTTATTGACGGATCTGAGATTACTTATTTTCATGGTAATCTAAGTCTAGAAGAATTACCAAGTATTTTAGTAGAAAATAATATTGAGGTAAATGCAATAGAAGCCTACAGAACCAAACTTTCTGGCAAAGCAATACCAGAAAGTACAAAAGGTATAATGTTTTTTAGTCCGTCGAACGTAGAAAGCTATTTAAAAGAGAATTCTACCGACAGAGTTGCCTATTGTATTGGTGAAACCACTGCAAATGCAGCAAGAGAACATTTCAAAGTAGTTAAAGTAGCCAAAATACCTACTGTAGAAAGTGTTATTGAATTGGTAAATGCTGATTATGTTGATTAATTAATCGCCTTTAGCTTTTGGCTGCTAGCCTTTGGCTTTTTTAATAAATTATGAGGGACTTTAAAAAGCTTGAAATATGGAAAAATGGAATTACCATAGTTAAGCATGTTTATAGTTTAATTCAAAAGTTGCCAAGCGAAGAAAAATTCGGACTTAAAAGTCAACTTTCAAGAGCTGCTGTTTCAGTTCCTTCTAATATTGCAGAAGGATGCAGCCGAAATAGTGAAGTTGAATTTAAACGATTTTTAGAGATTGCACTAGGTTCTCTTTTTGAAGTAGAAACTCAATTAATAATATCAGCAGAATTGAAATTTTTAGATAGTGAAGACTTGAAATTAATTTTTGAATTGATTTCAATAGAATCTAAAATGATTAATAGTCTAATTAGTAAAATAAAAAATAGCTAAAAGCCAATGGCTAGTAGCTAAAAGCTATTACAAGAATATGAGCTTAAAAAACGACTTATTTTTAAAAGCCTTAAAAGGTGAAACGGTAGAAAGACCACCAGTGTGGATGATGCGTCAAGCAGGTAGATATTTACCTGAATTCATGGCTATCAAAGAAAAATATGACTTCTTTACCAGATGTCAGACTCCAGAATTAGCATCAGAAATTACGGTTCAACCTATTCGTAGATACGGTATGGATGCCGCTATATTGTTTAGTGATATTTTGGTGATTCCACAGGCAATGAATATTCATGTAGAGATGAAGCCAAATTTTGGTCCGTATTTACCGAACCCAATTCGTAGTCAAAAAGATTTAGATCGTGTTATTGTACCAGATGTTCACGAAACATTAGGTTACGTAATGGAAGCCATAAAAGCAACTAAAGAAAAACTGAATGACGAAGTTCCGTTGATCGGTTTTGCAGGTTCCCCTTGGACGATTTTATGTTACTGTGTACAAGGTCAAGGAAGCAAAACGTTTGATAAGGCAAAAGAACTATGCTTTACACAACCCGTTGTAGCTCACGAATTACTTCAAAAAATTACAGATACCACCATTTCATATTTAAAGGCTAAAGTTGCTGCAGGTGTAAACGCGGTACAAGTATTTGATTCTTGGGGCGGCATGTTATCCCCTACCGATTATCAAGAATTCTCTTGGCAATACATTCAGCAAATTATCGATGCTT
>JANQUX010000183.1 GCA_030730545.1 Maribacter sp.
GAGTGTGTATCTCATCAATCAAAACGATTTTACCCTCTTTTGTTTTTCCGAATTCATATTTAGTATCCACCAAAATCAATCCTCTTTCGGCAGCTATCTCCGTTCCTCTTTGAAAAAGTGCGTAAGTATACTTTTCCAATACTGCATAATCATCCGCAGAAACTATTCCTTTACTTAAAATATCCTCTTTAGAGATATCTTCATCGTGGTCTCCCATTTCTGCCTTGGTTGCAGGAGTAATAATCGGACTAGGGAATTTATCATTCTCTTTCATTCCCTCGGGCATTGCAACGCCACAAAGCATTCTTTTACCTAGTTTGTATTCTCTAGCCGCGTGACCAGATAAATAACCACGAATAACCATTTCTATTTTAAAAGGCTCACAAGCAACACCTACAGCTACATTTGGATCGGGAGTAGCAGTTAACCAATTAGGTACAATATCTTCGGTGGAAGCCATCATTTGCGTAGCGATCTGGTTTAGAATTTGACCTTTATACGGTATACCTTTTGGCATCACTACATCAAAAGCGGACAACCTATCTGTAGCCACCATGACCAACATATCGTTCTCTAAAGTATATACCGATCTTACTTTGCCTTTATAGACATTCTTTTGACCTGGAAAATTGAATTCTGTTTCGTAAATAGTATTCTTTGACATGTAAAATTTTAATTGTGATGTTCAATAGTTTTATAAGCCGCAATAACTTCTTTCACTAGTCTATGACGGATAACGTCTTTATCATCCAAGTAAATAACTTCTATACCAGGAACGTTTTGCAAAATTAATAAAGCTTCTTTCAATCCGGATATAGTTCTTCTAGGTAAATCAATTTGTCCAGGGTCACCGGTAATTAAAAACCTTGCATTTCTACCCATTCTAGTTAGAAACATTTTCATTTGTGCATGCGTAGTATTCTGAGCTTCATCTAAAATAACAAATGCATTATCTAAAGTTCTACCACGCATAAATGCCATTGGGGCAATTTGTATGGTACCGTTTTCAATATAATGTACCAGTTTCTCTGCAGGAATCATATCTCTAAGCGCATCGTACAAGGGTTGCATATAAGGATCTAGCTTCTCTTTTAAATCTCCCGGTAAAAAACCTAAATTCTCACCCGCTTCAACGGCAGGTCTGGTTAAAATAATTTTCTTTACCTGCTTTTCCTTTAAAGCCTTTACAGCGAGTGCAACACCCGTATAGGTTTTACCTGTGCCGGCGGGGCCAATAGCAAAAACCATATCGTTCTTTTTAGAGGCATCAACTAATCGACGTTGATTGGCTGTCTGAGCTTTTATCAATCTACCACTTACACCATGCACAAGGGTTTCGCCACTATTCTTTGAAGATTTAATCTCGTCGTCTTCAGAACTGGTTAAAAGCCTTTCAATGCTATTCTCATCTAATTTATTGTACTTGACAAAATGTTGCGTAAGTAAATCGAAACGTTTTTCGAACTCTTCTAAAAGTTCTTGATCTCCGAAAACCTTTATCTTATTGCCACGGGCAACTATCTTCAGCTTCGGAAAATATTTTTTCAATAAATCAATATGCTCATTTTGCTGCCCAAAAAACTCTCTCGGGCTAATTTCGGTAAGTTCTAGAATTATCTCGTTCAAACAGTCAGTTTTATTATGATTTATAGTTAGCGAAGAATATTTTTAATCGCTGTTTTTTGTTTAATTTTGTATATCAAATTTAAGCAAATTTTAAGTTCGACTAACCAAAAACATATCAACATTGCTGTATGGCAATCATCACCCTAACAACAGATTTCGGATTAAAAGATCACTTTGTAGCTGTATTAAAAGGCTCCATATATACAGAATTACCCGTTGCTAAAATTGTTGATATTTCGCATGACATCATGCCGTTCAATATTCAAGAATGCGCTTATATATTATCCAATTCTTACAAAAGTTTCCCTAAGGGCACCATACATATTGTAGGTGTAGACTCAGAAGAAACGCCAGATAACAAGCATATAGTCGCGCTTGTAAACGGACATTATTTTATTAGTGCAAATACCGGTGTTATTGGGCTAATTACCTCTGAAATGACTCCAGAAAAGGTAGTTGAAATTAACCTGCCCGACTCCATTGCAAATTCCTTTCCTGTTTTAAATGTATTTATTCAGGTAGCGTGTCATATTGCCCGTGGTGGTACATTAGAAATTGTTGGCAAACCATTTACAGACTTAAATGATTTACGTGAGTTTTCTCCAAGAATTACAGAAGACGGCAAAAAGATTATTGGCAGTGTTATTTATATTGATAACTATGGCAATGTTGTTACCAATATTCGTAAAAATTTATTCGATGCCTACCGCAAAGACAAAGGTTTTACCTTATTTGTACGAAATCATAAGATTACCAAGATTCACAAAACATATAATGACTTTATAGATTATAATCTAGAAAAATCGCAGCGTAAAAGTGCTGGCGATTTATTAGCTATATTTAATTCATCAGATTTCATTGAGCTAGCGATTTACAAGAGCAACCTTATTACAGTTGGTGGTGCCTCTACCCTGTTAGGATTAGATTACAGAGACACTATCATGATAGATTTCGAATAGATGCAGATGCGATGACTTGTAGAAAATTTAATCGTAATTTCAACAATAACCTAAATGGCAAAAGTTAATAACTAATTGACAAAAGTGAATATTACAGGCTTAATGTAGTAATACCTAGCGCTATACAACCCACAAATCAAGTATAAACTGTTAATAAGTTTGTTTCCTTAAAAAGGGCAATTAAAATATCTTTGTTGGTAATTAAAACTGCCAACGATCAGGAGTTTAAACCTATTTCTTTTGAAAACTTCAATTGAAATATCAATAAAAAATAAAGAATGAAATTTATAGTTTCAAGTACCTATTTGCTAAAACAACTTCAAATATTAGGAGGTGTTATCAATAACAGTAACACGTTACCTATTTTAGATAATTTTCTGTTCGATTTGCAAAAGGATAAACTAACGGTGTCAGCCTCTGATTTAGAAACGACCATGAGTTCGGTTATAAAAGTAGATTCAGATAGCGAAGGTACTATTGCAGTACCGGCAAGATTGCTTTTAGAAACCTTGAAAACTTTTCCCGAGCAACCACTAACATTTGTTGTTGAAGATAACAATACGGTAGAAATTAGCTCTAACCATGGTAAATATGCTTTAGCCTATGCAGACGGAGCAGAATTTCCAAAAGCAGTTGAATTAGCTAGTCCTAGTTCTACGACATTGCTTGGTGATATTTTAGCAACAGCTATCAATAAAACTATTTTTGCAGCCGGTAACGATGATTTAAGACCTGTAATGAGCGGTGTCTTTTTTCAGTTTTCTACAGAGAACCTAACTTTTGTTGCTACCGATGCGCATAAATTAGTAAAATACCAACGTACCGATGTAAGAGCATCGCAAGTAGCGGAATTTATTATGCCTAAAAAACCTTTGACTTTATTAAAAGGTATACTGGCAGGCAGCGAATCTGATGTACTAATCGAGTACAACGAGAGCAATGCGAAATTTAGCTTTGAAGAAACTGAATTGATCTGTAGACTAATTGATGGTAAATACCCTAACTATGAAGCGGTAATACCAAAAGAGAATCCGAATAAACTTACAATCGCTAGAAATCAATTTTTGAGCTCAGTAAGAAGGGTTTCTATTTTCTCGAATAAGACAACACATCAAATACGCTTGAAGATAGCGGGTGCAGAGTTAAATATTTCTGCAGAAGATATTGATTACTCGAACAAAGCTGAAGAAAGATTAACATGTTCTTACCAAGGGGATGATATGCAAATCGGATTCAACTCTAGATTCTTAACAGAAATGTTGAACAATTTAGGGTCTGATGAAGTTTCTTTAGAAATGAGTCTTCCAAATCGCGCGGGTATTCTCACCCCAACCGATGGTTTAGATGAAGGTGAATTAGTAACTATGTTAGTAATGCCAGTTATGCTTAACAGCTAAAACTTAAAATTCATAAATTAAAAAGGGTCAGTTTAAAACTGACCCTTTTTTTTGTTTATTAGGTAATTATGATATAAACCGTATGGTTCCAAAATAGCTCGGTGATTCTCCGTTACTAGCTTTTATTGCATTAACTGCAGGCATTACAATAGATAAAATTCCTGCAAATATTAGTAATAAGATACCGAGTCCGAATAATAAGATTCCAGGAATACCGATTACAAGATATAAGAGTAACGTTAACTGAAAATTGATTACCGATTTACCGTGCTCATCCATACCTATAACAGAATCTTTGGTCGTTAGCCAAATTACTAGGGGTACTATGAGTCCGCCAAATCCTGTTACAAAATCTAAATATTGAGACAAATGAGTAATGACCAACAAATTTCGGTCTTCACGAACAACTACTGCGTTTTTATTTACTAGTTCCATTTTTGATTGATTTAATGATGAATACTACTAATAAGACGCATAAAGTAGAAAATTGTTACAGCTTTTAGAGAAATTATAGTTTTCTATTCAATTTTGTAAGCTTCTCCTGCTCCTTCATAATCTTCATTTGACTCTTGGCAACCTTATCTTCTATTTTCTGAATATCTAATGGAGAAAGTGTTCCTTTTAGTTTTCCTTTTTCAAGCTGACCTTTTAACTTTTCAACCTTTTTTTCTTCTTTAAAAATAGATTTTGTTTTAGAATCTATTTGTTTTTGAAGCTTCTCTTCTTTCTTTTTCGCTGCATCCTTTTTCTTTTGCTCGGCAGCTTCTTTTTTTTCTTTTTTGGTGTCAGCTTCAGCTTTATCAACTTTTTTCTTGACTTCTTCCATTTCTTTCTCTTTCGTTACAGAAATCTCATCTGTAGTTTCAGGAACATCACTTTGAGCGATACCAAAAGAAGAAACAAATAAGAACACTAACAATACAAATACTTTTTTCATTTTTTAATTACATTTTATACCATGCGAAATTACTATATAATTATACACTGAAAACAATTGTCATTAAATTAAGAAAACTACAACAGTTAATAATTGATTATTTTTGCAGCATGATTCAAAACGATACCATAATAGCATTAGCAACTCCGGCAGGTGCAGGAGCCATTGCAGTTATAAGACTTTCAGGTGACGATGCAATTACCATTGCCTCTAAGCATTTTGAGTCCATTTCAGGTAAAATTCTTGAAAATCAAAAAAGTCACACTATTCATTTAGGATTTATTAAGGATGGCGAAAATGTACTGGACCAAGCACTTGTATCTATTTTTAAGAATCCCCATTCCTATACAGGAGAAAACATTATAGAAATATCTTGCCACGGCTCACCTTATATACAACAACAAATTATTCAACTATTTCTTAGAAATGGCTGTAGAACAGCAGATGCAGGTGAGTTTACGTTAAGGGCATTCTTAAATGGCAAGATGGATTTGAGTCAGGCAGAAGCTGTCGCCGACTTAATTTCTAGTGATAATGCCGCTAGCCATCAAATAGCTGTACAACAAATGCGTGGTGGATTCAGTAATGAAATAAAGCAGTTACGAACAGAGTTGCTAAACTTTGCTTCTTTAATAGAACTAGAACTTGATTTTTCTGAAGAAGATGTAGAATTCGCAGACCGTACTCAATTCAAAGAACTGCTTACTCGTATTCAAAAAGTATTGCAAAGCTTAATAGATTCTTTTGCAGTAGGAAACGTGATTAAAAACGGGATTCCGGTTGCTATCGTAGGCGAACCCAATGTTGGGAAATCAACACTTTTAAACGCATTTTTAAATGAAGAGCGCGCATTAGTATCAGATATTGCAGGTACCACACGTGATACCATCGAAGATGAAATATCAATTGGCGGAATAGGGTTTCGATTTATAGATACGGCAGGTATTCGCGAGACGCAAGATGTCGTGGAAGGTATGGGAATTAAAAGAACCTTCGAAAAAATAGAACAAGCACAAGTAGTTTTGCTATTGGTTGACGGCTCAAAGTTATTAACTGACGACAACAAACTGAAGAATATCGTAATTGATTTTGAGAAAATAAAAAATCAGAATCCGCAGAAACCTTTATTATTATTGATAAATAAAGCAGACACCCTTTCCGAGGATGATAAAAATAAAATTAACTCCTATTTAGACAATGTAAAATATCTATCCGCAAAAACAGGCGAAGGAGTTGAGGAGTTAAAAAACAGCCTTTTAGAATTTGTAAATACCGGTGCCCTTCGTAATAATGAAACAATTGTAACCAATACGCGTCATTATAATTCGCTTCTTAAATCACTTGAAGAAATAGAAAAGGTGCAATTTGGAATGAAAGCAGATCTCTCCAGTGACCTTATGGCAATTGATGTTAAAGAAGCTCTATATCATTTAGGGGAAATCACAGGTCAAGTAACCAATGATGAGTTGTTGGGAAATATATTTGCTAATTTTTGTATCGGGAAGTAATACCACGAAAAGAGAAATTAACCATGTATAGTTTCATCTTTCCCATAATTTTGAATCACTTCTGCTTCAAACTCAACTAACTCTTGCCAGCGTTTATCTACGTCAACATCTTGACCGTATTTTCGAGCAAAGCCTATAAAAGTGGTATAATGTCCCGCTTCGCTTACCATTAAATCATAATAAAACTTAGATAACTCTGGATCTTTGATTTCTTCCGAAAGTAATTTAAAGCGTTCGCAGCTTCTTGCTTCTATCATGGCAGAAAACAACAGTCGATCTACCATGGATTGTAATCTACTACCACCTTTGTTCATGAATTTGTAAAGCTCATTTACATAGCTATCCTTACGTTCTCGACCTAATGTATAACCGCGCTTTTTAATAATATCATGAACCATTTGAAAATGTACCAATTCTTCTTGCGCCAATAAAAGTAAATCAGTCACTAAATCTGGATATTCAGAATTAAGCGTAATAATGGTAATTGCATTAGTAGCTGCCTTTTGTTCGCACCATGCATGATCAGTTAATATCTCTTCTATGTTCTTTTCAACAATACCAACCCAACGTGGATCTGTAGCTAATTTTAAATGAAGCATGGCTAATTTCTTTTTGTAAAAATAGGCGTCA
>JANQUX010000184.1 GCA_030730545.1 Maribacter sp.
ATTATGTGCAAAACCAGGTACAGCAAATAGACCCATACCTGCTAACGATGTATTCTTGATAAAATTTCTTCTTGATGCCATGCGATGTTAATTTTATGAACTCTGAATTTATAAAAAGTTACCGACCCATATTAACTTATCATCAATTATAATAATGTTACCACCGATAATTTGTACGAATTTTAATCACATTCGCTACTTTTGCGCTGTAAATACAGAAAATTATGACATTACTTTTAATGGCTGCCGGTAGCGGTAGTAGATATGGAAAGCTTAAACAATTTGATGATTTAGGTCCTAATGGTGAGTTTTTAATGGAGTTTGCCATTTATGATGCCATCCAGAATAATTTTGAGCAAATTGTAGTTATCACAAAAAAAGAGAACGTTTCTTTTTTAGAAGAGCATCTTTCTAAAAGAATACCTAGTACTATAAAATTAAATGTTCTTGCCCAAGAACTTACAGATTTACCTGACGGAGTTACGTTCACTGGCGAGCGTAAAAAGCCATGGGGTACCGCACATGCAGTTTGGACCGCAAGAAAAGTAATCGACGGACCATTTGTAGTTATTAATGCCGATGATTTTTATGGACAATCAGCTTACAAAAAAGCAGCTGACTTCATGAAATCTAATGATGACGCTTATGCACTTTTAGGATACACTTTAAAAGACACTTTATCTGAACACGGCTCTGTTTCTAGAGGCGTTTGTGAAGTAAACGGAGATAATTTAGTTTCTGTGCAAGAGCGTTTAAAATTAGTTCAAAAAGAGAACAACATAGTAGATGAAGATACCAACCTAGAATTTACTGGTGATGAACAAGCTAGTATGAATTTTTGGGTATGTAGACCTTCTATCTTTGATAAAATAGAATCTGAATTCAGAATTTTCTTGAACGATGATGATCGTATCGCTAATAGTGAACTTTACATTCCTTTAATGATACAAGAAATGTTACAAGCAAAAGAAATCGAAGTAAAATGTATACCTTCTGGTGGAGATTGGTTCGGTGTTACTTATGCAAGTGACAAAGAAAAAGCAATGAACAGCTTAAAAGAAAAATCTGACTCAGGCAATTACCCTGCCCCTATTTGGAAATAAGCCTTCTACTCTTACAAATCAAAACCCATTAAATAATTATTTAATGGTTTTTTTTATACTCGAAATCGTCGTAAACTAAAAAGAGTCCGATCTTAACAGACCGGACTCTTTTACGAGAACACTATATGAAAATGAAAAAATTTTAATTCGTTTTTAATAACACTGTAAATGTACAGGTAAGGTTAAATATTAAAAACAAATTGATGTCAACCCCTTATATTTTGTTGTAAGATGGTCTATTTTTGTTGTGAACTCAATTTATAGCTATGAAAATTAGAATAAAAGGTGATTCCGT
>JANQUX010000185.1 GCA_030730545.1 Maribacter sp.
CATTTTACGAGACTTGGACTACTAATTTTAATAAGACTTTTGCAATAAACTATAAAACCTATACCTAAAAGAATGCCCAACTCATCCTTTTTTTATCCCAATTGAGCAGAATTCACTTTATTTAAGCAAGTGACGACTATAGTTTTACAGTATCAATTAAAAAACAAACTGTCATGAAACTAAAATCAACATTTCTATTAGTAGCGCTACTCATCACAGCGGCTTCCATCGCTCAAAATACCATCACAGGTACAATTAAAGATTCATTAAACACACCACTTTCTTTCGCAAACATAATCTTATATGAAGTCGGGAACGAAAAAGCTATTACCGGTGTAATTAGTAATGAAACAGGCGCTTATTTATTTGAAAATATTGCAAATGGTATTTATGTAATAGAAGCATCGGTATTAGGGTTCGAAACTAAAAAATCTAACGAATTTCAATTACCTCAGTCAAAATTAATAATAGATTTTACGCTGAACGAAGAAACTCAAAACTTAGATGAGGTTGTTGTAAAAAGTAGACGACCACAAATTAAGCAAACTGCAGAAAAGCTTATTGTTGATCTTGAAAATTCAGATATGGTGAATACCAATCTTCAAGATGTAGTAAAAAAGGTGCCGGGTATTATTATGACCAACGGTAATGTAAGTTATGCGGGTCAAGGTAATATTAGAATACTAATAAACGGTAAGACTACCGACTATATGGACACCGCAAGCTTATTAAGAGATTTGCCAGCAGATAATATTTCTAAAGTAGAGCTAATACAACAACCAGGTTCTGAGTATGATGCTGAAGGCTCAGGGCCAATTCTAAACATCATTTTAAAGAATAATGTAAAGTTGGGTACGCATGGTAACGTAAAGCAAATGGTGGGCTATGAGAATAGATTTGAGTATGCCACCAGCGCATCTATTGCGAGCTATAAGAACAAACTAAATTGGCAGCTTAGCGCGGGTTATCAAAAATCTACATCAAGAGATGACCTAACGCTTTCGCGTAAAGTTTTGAACGATACATATAAACAAACCTCAAAATCAGCATTTGATCCTAGAATATTTAATGTGGGTGCAGGTATTGATTATTACTTGTCAGATAAACACACGATTGGTATAAAGGGTAGTATTATAAACAATGATTCTGACCGAGTATCTAATAATAACACAACGATTTCAAACGCAACATCAGACATTACACTATTAACCGATAATAGTTTCGATAGAAATAGAAACATTAAATCTTTGAATCCGTATTACGAGTTTAAAGATGATAAGAATAAATTAGTGCTAGATTATAATTATGTAGATTATAGTTATGACAATGAAAATAATTTATATCAAGTAGGTGCTTCAACACAGCCCTTTAGTAATAGGCGTTATTTTCAAAATGCATCCTTTAAAATAAACACATATAAAACCGACTATAAGCGAACAGTAAATGATAATTTTTCTTGGGATGCCGGGGTTAAGTTTTCAGACGTTAAATCAGATAGTGACTTACAATCTTTAACGGAGGATGATGAAGGAGTTTTTCAGTTTCGACCTGACGAAAGTAATCGGTTCTTGGTAGATGAAACGGTTCTTGCATTTTACTCTAAAATGAACGTAAAGGTTGATAAATGGACCTTCTCTGGCGGATTACGTTGGGAGGAAAGTGACACCCAAGGTACTGCTACAACAACAGGCGAGACAAGAACTAGAAAAATATCAAAGTTGTTTCCGAGTGCAAGTCTCAGTAGAAAAATTACAAATGAAATCAGTGCAAATTTGGCGTATAGTTACCGTATTCAAAGACCATCTTACAGTTCACTTAATTCTTTTGTGTATTTCTATGACCCTTTTACATTTGAAGAAGGAAACCCTAATTTAAAACCTGCGTTCACAAATAGTTATCAGTTTAATTTAACCTTTGATAACCAACCATTTTTCAATATCAACTACAGAGAAACCTCGGATCAATTATTTGAGATTATTACCCAAAATGATGCCTCGGCAGAAACCTCTAGAACCATGATCAACTTGGCTGATAATAAAAACTGGAGTTTCAGTTTTTTCGCGCCATTAGATTTTATAGAAAACATAGATGGTTATGTTGGCGTGCAAGCGAATCATAACGCATATACCTCTGAAAACTTAGAACCTATATTAGACCTTTCTAAATGGAGTTTTACGGGTTTTGCAGGAGCTGAATATGAACTACCATGGGAAATCAATTCTGAAATATCTACATACTATACATCTGGCGGGTTAGAGGGTATTATTGAATATGACTGGCTTGCTGGTATTGATATTGCTTTTAGCAAAAGTTTTCTTGATGATAAATTAAAAGTAAGTTTAGAGTTCGAAGAATTGATACAAAGACCTTTTAATGGGGTTGTTAAGTATGATAATGTAGATGCAACCGTAGTTTCTAATTGGGCAAGAAACAACGTATTTTTACAATTGAACTATAGTTTTGGTTCTAAATTCGGAAAGAACAATAAGCGAGAGAACTCTTCAAAAGACGAACAAAACCGTATTAAACAAGATAATTAATACATAGCATTATATGAACACTAAACTAAATAGGTCAGACTTTATATTGCTAGGTATTATTATAGGTGTAACATCACTTTTAAATGTTTGGCAATATTACGTTTATGGTAATGATCCGTTAGAATTCATAGTTGATATTCCAACGTATATTGTAATGGCATGTATTGCCATTGGTTTGTTTATGTATTGGTTAATGCCAAACTATTTACTAGATAAGCCAAACTATTTTGCATTCATCAGTTTAGCTATTTTAATATTAACCGTTACTGGTTTCATAGAGAATCTTGCCGGGTATTGGTCATGTGAAAATGATTGTAATGAATTTCCGATTTGGCATAGAGCTATTCTGAACGGGCTTTTTGTGGGGGCAGATAATGTTGGCATTCCTCTGGGAATATTATTAACCAAGAAGTTTTATGAAAGCCAAACTCAAGTCGTAAAAATTCAAAAACAGCAGAAAGAGAATGAGCTAAAACTTTTACGTTCGCAATTAGATCCACATTTTCTTTTTAATAACCTCAACACATTAGATGCATTGATAGATAGCGATGCTGTAAAGGCAAAAGAATATATTAATCGCTTGTCATTAATCTATAGATATCTAATACAGACAAAAGATGCCGAGGTGATGGAGCTATCTAAAGAAATGAATTTGGCAGAGAATTATATCTTCCTAATTCAAACACGGTTCGGCGATGATTATGATTTTCATGTGAATAAGAATATTGATTTTTCGAACAAATTTTTACCAACAGGGGCTGTACAGGCATTGCTAGAAAATGTGGTAAAACACAATAAGGTAAATGGTGAGAACAAAATACAGGTGATTATAGATATTGATGAAGGTTGGTTAACTGTGGCGAACAAAAAATCAAATTTTACAAAAACGAAAGACAGTTTCGGCACAGGACTTTTAAACCTGAAATCGAGATACCAATTACTTTCAAAAGAAACACCAAAAATTGTTGAAAGCGAAACGGAGTATGAAATTTCTATTCCGATAATTAAACTAAGCAACTAATTAAAAGCATATGACACTTTTAATATTAGAAGATGAAATTCCCGCTTATCAGAAATTGTTAAGTCACATTAATACATTTTTTGATGATGAAATAACCAGTCATTGGGCTCGGTCTATTGTAGAAGGCAAAACACTTTTAGCATCAAATTCATACGACCTAATTATGTCTGATATAAAGTTGTTAGATGGTATTTCTTTTGACTTATTTAATGAGGTAGAGGTTACTTGCCCTATAATATTCTGTTCCGCTTACGATGATTATTTATTTCAGGCTTTTAACACAAACGGTATTGCCTATATTTTAAAACCATATTCTAATGCTGATTTTATGAAGGCATTAGAAAAATATCAATCGCTCTTTAAGCAAGGGGAATATGACAGTAAATTAAGTAGCGACACTTTTAATGCTTTAAAACTGGCATTACAAGAAGATCAAAATAATTTCAAGAAACGATTTGTTATAAAGCGCCCAAATGGCATTCAGCTTTTGAATACCTCAGAAATAAGTATGATTGAAGCCTCTGGCGATTTTTGTATAGCTACCGACCAAGATGGCAAAAGGCACCCAATATCGCAAACAATTGGTAGTATCATAGAACAACTACCACCAAAAAAGTTCTTTAGAATCAACCGTAGCGAAATCGTACATGTCGACTATATAGAACAGATTGAGAGTCACTTCAAAAACCGATTACTTATAACCATAAAAGGGTGTAAAGAAAAAGCAATGACAAGCACTTCTACCACTTCCGATTTTAGAAAGTGGTTAGAGTAGCTTAATCGTTTAGCTTTAATACCGCCATAAATGCCTCTTGTGGCACTTCTACATTACCAACTTGACGCATACGTTTTTTACCCTTCTTTTGTTTTTCAAGAAGTTTACGTTTACGAGAAATATCACCACCATAACATTTGGCGGTTACATCTTTACGTAGGGCTTTAGTGGTCTCTCTAGAGATAATTTTTGCACCAATTGCAGCCTGAATAGGAATATCAAACTGTTGTCTTGGTATCAGTTCTTTAAGCTTCGCACAGATTTTCTTACCAATAAGTACAGCATTATCGGCATGTAGTAAAGCAGAAAGAGCATCTACAGGTTGTGCATTTAATAAAATATCTACACGTACTAATTTAGAAGGTCTCATACCTATAGGTGTGTAATCGAAAGATGCATACCCTTTAGATACCGTTTTTAAACGGTCATAAAAGTCAAAAACTATTTCTGCCAAAGGCATATCGAAATTAAGTTCAACACGTTCGGTAGTCAAATAGGTTTGATTGGTAATTATACCTCGTTTTTCAATACACAAAGACATCACGTTACCTACGAAATCAGCTTTCGTAATTATGGTAGCTTTTATATACGGTTCTTCAACATGATCAATACTTGACGGGTCAGGTAAATCTGTTGGGTTGTTTACAACAATTGGGGTATCAGGATTTTTACGCGTAAATGCATGGTAACTAACATTGGGTACCGTCGTAATTACCGTCATATTGAACTCGCGCTCTAAACGCTCTTGAATAATTTCCATGTGTAACATTCCTAAGAAACCACATCTAAATCCGAATCCAAGTGCAGCACTGCTTTCTGGCGCAAAAACAAGAGAGGCATCGTTCAATTGTAATTTTTCCATAGAAGAACGTAACTCTTCAAACTCATCAGTATCCACAGGGTAAATACCTGCAAAAACCATTGGTTTTACATCTTCAAATCCGCCGATCGGGTTTTTTGTAGGGTTTGCGGCATCAGTTATGGTATCACCTACTTTAACTTCGCGTGCGTCTTTTATCCCCGTTATTAAATAACCAACATCACCTGCTTTTACACTTTTTTTAATCTCTTGGGTCAACTTTAAAGTGCCTACCTCATCAGCGTAGTAATCTCTGTCTGTTGCAACGAATTTTATTTTTTGACCTTTTTTAATTTCGCCATTTATAACTCTAAAGTAGGTTTCAACACCTCTAAAAGGATTATAAACAGAATCAAACACAAGTGCTTGTAATGGTTCGTCTAGGTTGCCTTTTGGCGCAGGAATACGCTCAATAATAGCGCTTAATATTTCTTCAATACCAATACCAGTTTTTGCAGATGCAGGTATAACATCTTCGGCTTTACAGCCTAAAAGGTCTACAATATCATCTGTTACCTCTTCTGGGTTGGCACTTGGTAAATCAACCTTGTTTAAAACAGGTATAATTTCAAGGTCGTTTTCTAGTGCTAAATAAAGGTTAGAAATTGTCTGTGCTTGAATACTCTGTGCAGCATCTACCACTAACAATGCACCTTCACAGGCAGCAATTGATCGAGAAACTTCATAAGAGAAATCTACGTGACCAGGAGTGTCGATTAAGTTTAAAATATAATCTTCACCCTTATAGTTATATTCCATTTGAATGGCATGACTTTTAATAGTGATACCACGCTCCCTTTCAAGATCCATACTGTCTAGCAACTGTTCTTTTTTCTCTCGATCGGTAACAGAACCGGTAAACTCTAACAGTCTGTCTGCCAGGGTACTTTTACCATGGTCAATATGTGCAATAATGCAGAAATTTCTAATGTTTTTCATAGCGGTAACAGTAATAATAAAGCCAATTTAAACCAGCATCAATGACCGGCTGTAAAGAGCAATTGCAAATATAATCTAATTTATAGCGCTAAGCTTGAGTGCAGTTACGTATTTATTATTGTATAGATTAGTTTGGATTACATATATTGTAAAGGATTACAACGTTTTTTTAATTAGATTTGACCACCAACCCCGAATTACATTTGAAACTACTAACCGCTATTATATGCTTCTTTCTAGCAATGACCCATGTTGGGTATAGTCAAACCTTTGAATTAAAAGGCGAAGTCAAGAATCAATATCAATCACCCGTAGCGTTTGCTTCTGTTTTTATATTGAACGTTTCAGATTCTGTATTGGTAAAAGGTACATCTGCAGACGAAAATGGTGCTTTTTTGTTCTCTGGAATTACCGAGGGACTTTATTTTCTAAAAGCATCTTATGTAGGTCAAGCCTCAGAAAACTTAGCGATAGAGATACTTAAAGACACTAAAATAGGTGCTTTGATTATAGAGGAGCAGGCAGAACAACTTAATGAAGTTACGGTTATTAGTAATAAACCTGTAGTTAAAAGGGAAGTTGACCGTATAGTTTTTAATGTGGAAAATACGGTTATTTCTCAGAGTAGTTCGTGGGATATTCTTAATCAGACTCCCGGAGTAATTGTCATGGGCGATGACCTTAAAGTTCGTAATAGGGCAACCACCATATATATCAATAACCGTAAAGTTCAATTGTCTTCAGAAGAGGTTAGAAGTCTGTTAGAAAATTATCAAGGCGAGAATATAAAATCTATTGAGGTCATTCATAATCCACCAGCAAGTTATGATGCCGAGGGTGGTTCAATTTTAAATATTGTCACCAGTAAAAATTTATCTGTAGGGTATAAAAGCAATGTTAATGC
>JANQUX010000186.1:0-5202 GCA_030730545.1 Maribacter sp.
ACTTCGGATGGAGAAATTCTTATTCAACAACGCGGAAGAAAAAAGGATATTTATCCACTATTGTGGGATGTTTCGGTTGCAGGACATATTGGCGCCGGTGAAGACATTGTAACTTCTGCTTTACGAGAAATTCAAGAAGAAATAGGACTGAACATCGCTTCTTCTGATTTAGAAAAAATAGGAATTTTTAAATCTGTAAAAAATCACTCCGAAGTGCTGAAAGACTATGAGTTTCATCATACATTTATAGCTGAGATAAAATCGCCATTTAATACACTTCAAAAGCAGGATAGCGAAGTTGAAGCCTTGAAGCTCGTTTCCAAAAACCAGTTCGGCATTGAGCTAAAAGACGTTTCAACATATAACTATGTGCCTCATGACATGTCTTATTATGAAACTATACTTAAAGAAATATCAGATAGATTAAACAGGCTTTAGAAGAATTACTTCCGAAAAAAAATGGAATTAATTAAAATCCGGATTCTTCAGCCATTTTTACAACGCCAACGGTTAAAATCAAATTGGCAAAACGACGCTGTTCTCCTGTCTGTATTATTAAGGTCGTATTTTGGTCTCTAATTTTATCGTAGAAAGCCCAACGCTCCATTTCATCCCAAGTTACATCACCAAGTAATTTTTTATAGGCATCGTGAATTTCAGCGTTTGCTTCTGCAGGTTTCTCCATTACAATAGCCCCTTGTACAGGGCAAACTTCCAAAATTCCTTCCAAAACAGTTAATGCATCTAACAATCCTGGACGAAAATTTAAATGTACGGTAGTCGAATTAGGACCGGTCATAGCACCTACTGGTAAATTACCATCTGCAATAACCACTTGCGCAAAATGACCTGAACGCCCAAGCGCTTCCATAATTGTTGGATGAATAACCGGTGTCTTAAGCATAGTTATGATTTTAAAGAATGAGAATAAAACGCTAGCTCGTGATAACTAACTAGCGTTCTCTATAGTTTTATGAAATACTACATATTGTAGACACCGCCATTAATATCAAGCGTAGCTCCAGTAATAAAGCCATCATATTCAGATGCTAAATACAAAACCGCTCGAGCAACATCATCTGCATTACCCGCTCTTAGGATAGGAATACCTTTTGTAGTTTCTGCAGCAGATTCTTTGGTAGTATGTGTATTGTGAAATGAAGTACCTAAGATAAGTCCTGGTGCAACAGCATGTACTCTTGTACCTTGCGGACCTAATTCTGACGCAAGTGCCCTTGTGTAGGTTAAAATAGCCCCTTTACTAGTAGAATAGACTAAAGATCCGGGGTGACCACCTTTACGGCCAGCCAATGAAGCTAAATTGACAATGCTACTATTTTCATTTTTTGCTAAATAAGGTGCTGCAGCTCTAGTAACGAACATCATTGATGTAAGGTTAATATCCATCACCTTGTGCCAAAATTCAGTTTCCATTTCGCTTAGCATTTTACGCGCAACTAATGAACCTGCATTATTAATCAAGACGTTAAGACCCCCTAAAGCTTCAACTGTTTTCTCTACTAATGCATTGGCGTCTTCTTCTTTTGTTAAATCTCCGCTAATTGCAATTGCTTTTAAACCCTTATCAGTTGCATATTTTACTAATTCGTTTGCAGTATCTGCACTTGAAAAATAGTGAACAGCAACATTGGCACCACTGTCGATAAAATGCTTTGTAATTGCTTCTCCAATTCCCTGAGCACCAGCAGTAATGAGTATATTTTTTCCAGATAATTTGTTACTATTCGTCATAATTTTCAATTATAGATCTTGATTTTGTTTTGGTTTAAGTCTAAGCCAATTGTACAATTTAAAACTGCACAACCAGATTGGTCAACCAAATATAATCAAAAATGACACAGTAATATACTATCTGATTTTAAAGTACTTACCTTAAAAAAGCTACGAATTGAGATACATTGTCTAAACTATACTCTTTTTGTGAGCCTTCTTTCATGTTTTTAACGATGAAAGAATTAGTATCTAACTCTTGCTCCCCTATTAAAATGACATAAGGTACATTGCGATTATTGGCGTATTTCATCTGCTTTTGCATCTTGGCGCTCGAGGGGTACATATCAGATGTAACACCTGCTTTACGCAATTGACTTACCAGCCTCAAAGCTGCCATGGCTTCTTTATCTCCAAAATTTACACAAAATACTTGCAGTGATTGATCGATAGCTTCAGGAAAAAGATTTAAATCTTCTAACACCAAATAAATGCGATCTAGACCAAATGAAATACCTACTCCGCTTACATTCTTTAGTCCGAAAATACCGGTAAGATCATCATAGCGACCACCACCACCGATAGATCCCATTTGCACACCTTCTGGTGCAGCAACCTCAAAAATGGCTCCTGTGTAATAATTTAGCCCGCGTGCGAGAGTTACATCAATGGATAAATTAGCAGACTGAAGACCTAAAGTCGCAATAGTCTCTAAAATAAAACGAAGTTCATCCAATCCTTTCTTACCTTCTTCAGAATCTTTTAAAAGTTTATCTAATCGTTCTAATTGCTCGTCATTAGTACCTTGAGGTATAAACAACGGAGATGCTTTTTCAATGGCTTCCTCAGAAATTCCTTTTGCGAGCATTTCTTTTTTAACGCCGTCCTCCCCTATTTTATCTAGCTTATCTAAAGCAACGGTAAAATCTATTAGTAAATCTTTAGCTCCGATAACTTCTGCTATACCTGCCAATATTTTTCTATTGTTCATTTTTATGGTTGCCCCTTCCAATTTTAATTCGGAAAATACGGCATCATACAACTGAATCAATTCTACTTCTTGTAATAAGGAATCTGACCCAACGACATCGGCATCACATTGAAAAAATTCTCTAAACCTTCCTTTTTGTGGTCTATCCGCTCTCCACACCGGTTGAATTTGATAGCGTTTAAAAGGGAAATCCAACTCATTTTGATGCATTACTACATAACGGGCAAACGGTACTGTTAAGTCGTATCGCAATGCCTTTTCCGTAATTTTCGGTGCAATACTGTTCGAATTTTTATCAGCATAAGTGGCATCATCTACCTTGCTAATAAAATCTCCAGAATTTAATATCTTAAAAATTAATCGATCACCTTCTTCTCCATATTTACCCAACAACGTATCTGAATTTTCAAAAGAAGGAGTTTCAATAGGTTGAAAACCATACGTTTGAAAATTCTTTTTTATAATATCAAAAATGTAATTACGCTTTGCAATTTCTGATGGATTAAAATCGCGGGTTCCTTTTGGTATAGATGGTTTCTGTGCCATTAATTTTTTATTGTGTTACAAATATAACCTTCAAATAAATAAGGTGATATTACAATAGTATGAATATTAGATTTTTACTTTTCTAAGAGGTGCCTATTACATTTTCGAACCACTGGTACAAATCGCCCTTTGTAATTACCGAACCTTGTTTTAACAACAAAAACTTATCTACATTTTTGTCATCGGTATACGCTTTTGCAGCGGTTAAATATTCAACAAAGTCTGATTGCCAGTTTCTTTTAAACCAATCAAAACCAACTGCAGTTGTTAAATCTATCGCCGGATTCATCACTTTTACCGAAATCAATTTCATCTCTTTTTCGGTTAAATGAAACAGGTGCATTTGCTTATCTGAAATATTCTCTAAATAAGAAACTTTGCTCAACACTCCTTCCCAAACCAAATCACTAAAAACGTCTATTTCTTCTTCCGCTACTTTTGGTTTATCTTTTTTTATCGAATCCCACTCATCTGCCGTTATAGATTGTGTCGCCAGAAAATTAATGAATTCTGGATGCAATTCTTCCAACTGTTCTTTTGTTAGCCTCGTATATTTCATTTTGCAAAAATAAAAAGCCCTAACATATTTGTTAAAGCTTTTGTAATTTAATTTTTATAATCTTAAACTAATTAATACTTACTTTTTAAACAGAACTCATTTTGACTTTTTGTTTTACCTACGAATTATACATTTTGCACCCTAATTTTGTCATTTTTGACTTCCGTAGCTATCGCTATGTCAATAAAAAATAACTTCATTACGTCACAAAAGCCATAATTCTCGGTTACAAACAAAAAGTCAAGTTGAGTTCAAAATAAAAAAAGAGCTATGCAGGCATAGCTCTTTTAAATGTATCAACTTAGATAGTTAATTATTTTTGTTCGGCAATTACTTCGAAACCAAAATCAACAATCACCTCACGGTGTAATCTAATTTGTGCGTTGTAAGGTCCAGTTCTTTTAACTGCACCACCTAAAATGCTAATGAATTTTTTGTCGATTGAATGACCTTCTTTTGCAATTGCATCAGCCAAATCACCATTAGTAACAGAACCGAACAATTTATCGGCAGCACCTGTTTTAGCAGTAATTTTCAATTCTAAAGCTTTTAATGCCTCTTCTACTTTCTTAGCAGCATCAACAACTTTTTTCTCTTTATGTGCTCTTTGCTTTAAGTTCTCAGCTAAAACTTTTTTAGCAGAAACAGTAGCCATAGCAGCTAAGCCTTGAGGTATAAGAAAATTTCTTCCGTAACCGTTCTTAACATTTACTACGTCGTCTTTAAAACCTAAATTTTGTACGTCTTCTTTTAATATAAGCTCCATGATTCTTTTCTTTTATTTTAATAAATCAGCAACATATGGCATTAACGCCAAATGACGAGCTCTTTTTACGGCTTGTGCCACTTTTCTTTGATACTTCAATGAAGTTCCAGTAAGTCTTCTAGGTAACAATTTACCTTGCTCGTTTACCAACTTCAATAAAAAATCAGCATCCTTATAATCTACGTACTTAATACCAGATTTTTTAAAACGACAATACTTCTTCTTAGTGTTGGTTTCAATGTTTAATGGAGTAAGATACCTGATCTCTCCATCTTTCTTTCCTTTTGCCTGTTGTTGTAATGTTGCCATAATACTTAAGCTTTAGCGGTTTTGTTTCTTGTTCTTCTTTTTTCTGCCCATGCAACAGCGTGCTTGTCCAACTTAACGGTCAAGAAACGCATAACACGTTCATCTCTTCTAAACTCCTGTTCGTAAGGTGTAACCACCTCACCAGTGTTAGTAAATTCAAACAAGTGGTAAAAGCCACTCTTTTTGTTTTGGATTGGATAAGCTAATTTCTTTAGCCCCCAATTCTCTTTAGCTACCATTTTGGCGCCATTGTTAATTAAGAAATCTTCGAATTTCTTAACTGTTTCCTCTATCTGAACA
>JANQUX010000186.1:5212-7026 GCA_030730545.1 Maribacter sp.
TTGTTTTTAAAGAGTGCACAAATAGATATTTTTTTAAAATAATTATAAGAAATACAATTATTCTTCGTTATTGAATGGTAACAACATTAAAAATTAAACCAAATCTTAAACATATCATCATTACCAATTACACGATCAACAGTGCATTGTTCACATCTTTTGTTGCAGTTCAGCATGTTTTTTCGGTTATTTGTCGATGATTTAACCCCACAAATCAACCCTTATGAAGTTAAGAAGTATCATCGTTGACGACTCATCTATGCAAAGGATGGCCGTTGCCAAGTTGGTAAACAATCATCCGAATTTGACTATGGTAGCTGAGTACAGTAATGCTATCGAGGCTAAAAACGGAATCAAGAACCATGAGATAGATCTTATATTTCTTGATGTTGAGATGCCAATTATTACAGGATTCGACCTACTCGAGTCACTAGAAAACAGTCCTCAGGTAATTTTGATTACCGGTAAACCAGATTATGCGCTTAAAGCATTTGACTATGACGTAACGGATTATTTACATAAACCGATTACCATGGCACGTTTTGACGCATCTGTTAAAAGAGCTGTTGCGAACTACGAACAATTGCACAGAGTCAATGAAGACGAAGAGCACATTTTCGTAAAGAGTAACCTAAAGAAAAGAAAGGTTATTTTAAATGATATTAAGTGGATTGAAGCACTTGGTGACTATATAAAACTAGTAACTGATGAAGCTAATATCGTAATCTTATCAACAATGAAGTCTTTTGAAAAGCAATTGCCAGAAGATAAGTTTTTAAGAATTCACAAATCATATATCATTAACCTTGAAAAGGTTGAGAAATTCAACAGTAAAAATGTTGAAGTTAGCGGTAGATCAATACCTCTAAGTAGAAATAAAAAGACAGAACTGGCCGAAGCGCTTAGTAACGTATAATATATGGTATAAATTTACTTATAAAAAAGACCGCTTATAGCGGTCTTTTTTAATTATATATGGTCGACATTATAAATCACCCGAACACTTCTATACATTGCCACAGCTTTAAACGATTTTTCTATTCGCCTAATATTTGCTTTTGTCTGTGCCAATGATTGCACTTTTTGCACTTTAATTACGATATGTTTTAAATACTGATTTCTAATTCTTGCCACTGGCGGATATTCAGGTCCTAAAACAGTACCACCAAAATTAGTACGTAATGCCCCTGCAAACCAATCTGCAGCTTCGTTGAGCACATTGTAATTTTTATGCTTAAATGTTACTTTAATAATTCTATTTACCGGTGGATATTTAAATTGCTCTCTTTCATACAACTGCTCGGTATACATACCTTCATAATCACTTGTAGTTACTTGCTTTAATATTTGATGATACGGATTATAGGTTTGAATAATAACACGACCTCTTTTTTTGGTTCGCCCTGCCCTACCCGATACTTGGGTTAATAATTGATAGGTTCTTTCATGCGCACGATAATCTGGAAAATTCAATAACGAATCTGCATTCATGACCCCTACCAAATTCACATTTCTAAAATCGAGACCTTTAGTTACCATCTGTGTTCCTACCAAAATATCTAACTCGTGTTGCTCGAAAGCCGTAATTATCTTTTCATAACCGTGCTTGCCCCGGGTTGTATCTAAATCCATTCGACCAACCTTAGCTTCTGGAAATAATTCTGAAACCTCTTTCTCTATTTGCTCAGTACCAAAACCTTTTGTATCTAAATCTGGACTACCGCATGCAAAACAAATTTCTGGTAATGCCGTATGGTGACCACAGTAGTGGCAACGTAATTGATTTCTAAATTGATGATACGTTAAACTAACAT
>JANQUX010000187.1 GCA_030730545.1 Maribacter sp.
AGCTGCAATCGACAAAGCACCTGCAGGCTCAACAACTATAGCATCTCTATTATAGAGGTCCAGAATAGTTTGGCATGCCTTGCCTTCGTCGACCGTAATCATATTATCCAAATAATAATTACAGATAGCATAAGTTAGATTTCCAACTTTTTTAACCGCAGCACCATCAATAAACTTGTCTATATGATCCAGAGCAACTACTTCACCTGCCTCAATCGATGTTTTCATTGATGGAGCACCTTTAGGTTCAACACCAATAATTTTCGTACTAGGCGAAAGCTCACTAAAAACACTAATGAGTCCCGATGCTAGACCACCACCACCAATACATACAAAAAGATAATCGATAGGTGTTTTTGATTGCGAAATCAACTCAAGACCAACAGTCGCTTGCCCTTCTATGATTTTAGGGTCATCGAACGGGTGTACAAAAATCATCCCTGTTTTATCCCCATAAATTCTGGCAGCTAAAGAAGCGTCGTCAAAAGTATCACCCTCTAATACAACTTCTACCCATTCGCCACCGAATAATTTCGTCTGTTCAACTTTTTGCTTTGGTGTCACCGAAGGCATATAAATAGTCCCTTTAATTTTTAAATGAAAGCAAGCAAAAGCCACACCCTGCGCATGATTACCTGCACTGGCACAAATGACACCCTTCGCTCGTTCTTCTTCGGTTAAAGAGCTTATTTTATTAAAAGCACCTCTAATTTTATACGATCGAACGCGTTGCAGATCTTCACGCTTTAAACGAACTTGACAGTTATATTGTTTAGAAAGCCTAATACTTTCGGTTAACGGAGTTACCTCTGAAATTTCAGAAATGGTCTGTGCAGCCTGTAAGACATCATCTAATTTTGGAAAATAAGCCGGCTTCGTCCCTTTCATATGATTTGCATTCTAATGTTTAAAAATTTATAAACTTGTATGAAACCTAAATTGTCCGCCTAAGGACAGTCTATGTAATAACGATACACATTGGAATCGTAATTTTTAGAATGCGCTCAACCGGACAATCAGTATCTATAAAAGATTATAACTCTATACGATAGGCTTCATTGCCGTCATTGACTCACGTAAACGAGTACCAACGATTTCTACCGGATGCGTACGTAATGCCTTATTTATAGCAATTAACTGAGCATTATCTACATCGTTATCAATACCTTCTGAGAAGTTTTTACCGATAACATCAGTATCTATACCTTTCATAAAGTCAGTTAATAAAGGCTTACATGCGTGATCAAAAAGATAACAACCATATTCAGCTGTATCAGAAATAACACGGTTCATTTCAAACAATTTCTTACGAGCAATTGTGTTTGCAATTAAAGGCGTTTCGTGTAAAGACTCGTAGTATGCTGATTCTGCTATGATACCAGATTCTGTCATTGCTTCAAAAGCCAATTCAACACCAGCTCTTACCATAGCAACCATTAATACGCCATTATCATAGAATTCTTGCTCTGTAATTTCTTGATTACCAGCAGGTGTTTTCTCGAAAGCAGTTTCACCTGTTGCAGCTCTCCAAGTCAATAAATTCTTATCATCATTAGCCCAATCTTCCATCATGGTTTTTGAGAAGTGACCAGTCATAATATCATCCATATGCTTTTGAAACAACGGACGCATAATATCTTTTAGTTCTTCGGATAATTCAAAAGCCTTTACTTTTGAAGGATTAGTAAGACGGTCCATCATATGTGTAATACCACCGTACTTCATTCCTTCAGTAATAGTTTCCCATCCGTATTGGATAAGTTTAGAAGCATAACCAGCGTCAATTCCTTTCTCTATCATTTTATCAAAACAAAGAATAGAACCTGTTTGTAACAAACCACAAAGAATAGTTTGCTCGCCCATTAAATCTGATTTTACTTCAGCAACAAAAGAAGACATTAATACACCAGCTCTATCACCACCAGTACCCACTGCATATGCTTTTGCTTGCTCTAAGCCTTTACCCTGATGGTCATTATCTGGGTGAACCGCTATTAAAGTTGGTACACCGAAACCTCTTTTATATTCTTCACGTACTTCTGATCCCGGACATTTTGGCGCAACCATAATTACCGTGATATCTTCACGTATTTGCATACCTTCTTCAACGATATTAAAACCGTGAGAGTACGAAAGTGTAGCATCTTTTTTCATTAGAGGCATTACTGAACCTACCACAGCAGTATGTTGCTTATCCGGAGTAAGGTTTATTACAACATCGGCAGTAGGAATCAATTCTTGATAAGTACCAACTGTGAATCCGTTTTCTGAGGCATTGATAAAAGATTGTCTTTTTTCTTTTATAGCAGCATCACGAAGTGTGTAAGAGATATCTAAACCAGAATCTCTCATGTTCAACCCTTGGTTCAACCCTTGTGCACCACAACCTACGATAACAATTTTTTTGCCTTTTAAAGCATTTACGCCATCTGCAAACTCAGACGAATCCATGAAACGACATTTTCCAAGTTGCGTTAATTTATCCCTTAATGATAGCGTATTAAAATAATTGGCCATTTTGTATTTACTTTATTTGATTATTGTTATGATTCTTTATTAAAATTCTTTTAGTATCGCTGAAATTTTCATTTCATCTTTTGTAACCGAAATACGGCCAGAGCGTACAAACTGCATGATGCCGTACGGCTTTAATTGATCGTGCATTTCATCGATTTCATTTCTTCTACCGCTTTTGGCGATTACAAAAAAGTCTCTAGATACTGTGACGATCTGTGCATTGTTATCTTTTATAATATTCTGAATTTGACGTTCATCGAATAAAAGGCCTGATGCTATTTTGAACAAAGCAGATTCTTGATAAATGGTTTCATCATCAGTATGATAAAATGCTTTTATGACTTCTATTTGCTTCTCGATCTGACCCACAATATTATGCACCCACTTTTCGGTCGTATGTGCTACAATCGTAAATTTAGAAACATCATCAATCTCTGATTTAGAGACATTTAGACTCTCTATATTAATATGTCTCTTTAAAAATATACCTGATATTCTATTCAGTAATCCAACATTATTTTCTGAATATACCGATATTGTAAACCATTTATTTTCCATAAGCTTCAATTACCTATTCCTTTTATTCAAAAGGATTTTATGGTGTCATTATAATTAATCTCTATTATTTCTTTACGGCCATAATTAAGCCTGTTGACCAATTCATTTTAGTCAGTTGTAAATCATCTCGTTGTTCTAAATACGCTGTCAATTTCATCACATTATCCTCATGACCATCAGGCCAATTTGGTTGTTTTGTCATATCGTCGATGATGTAAAATCCGCCAACATGAAGTAAATTTAAAACCTCATCGATTTCGCTATACTTACCTGGCCAAGCATCGGCAAAAATCAAATCGAATTTTGCACCTGAATATTCATTTATCCAACCGGTTCCATCTTTACAAATAACCTCAACCCTATTATCACTACCAAAATAACTAGTAGCAATAGCAATTAAGGCTGCATCATTATCTACGGATATTAATTTAGAACCAGCATCCATACCTTCTATCATCCAAGAAAGGCTTAAACCTATACCGGTACCAATTTCTAAAAATCTACCTTTTGGCTTAGATGCTATTAAGGTTTTGAGAAAGCTACCAACGTACAAGTCTGACGGCATCGTGAACCCGATCTCTTGAGATTTACGAGTAATTTCCGTATGAATTTTTGGAATGTCTTGTATGTCAGTATCGTTCATGAGATGGTTTTTTTTCCTTATTTACTTCAATCTAACTTCAGAAACCGAAGCTCCAGAAGGTATCATTGGAAAAACGTTATCTTCTTGTTCTACCTTAACTTCTAAGAAATAGGGTTCTTTAGATGCCATCATTTCTTGAATAGTAGATTTCAAATCTTTACGCTCAGAAATTCTTTTTGCCTCAATACTATAACTTTCTGCAATTTTTACAAAATCAGGATTCACCATAACCGTCGATGCATATCTTTTTTCAAAGAATAATTCTTGCCATTGGCGAACCATACCTAAGTGCTCATTGTTCAACACAACGATTTTAACAGGAACCTTATGCTGAAAAATTACTCCTAATTCTTGAATAGTCATTTGAAAACCACCATCGCCAATAATAGCAACCACTTCCCTATCCATTGCACCCATTTTGGCACCAATAGCTGCTGGTAGGGCAAAGCCCATTGTCCCTAATCCGCCAGAAGTTATATTACTTTTAGATTGAGAGAATTTGGCATACCTACAAGCAATCATTTGATGTTGACCAACATCAGACACAATAACCGCCTTATTATTTGAAGCCAAATTGATTTCTTCGATCACCTCACCCATAGTCAACCCATCTTTAGTTGGGTGAATATCATTTTTTATAATCGTATCGTACTCAATTTTATATTTCTCTTTAAATATGTTATGCCAAGCTTCGTGCTTATTTTCATTTACCAATGGTAAAATCAACCCTAAGGTATCTTTTGAATTACCCAAAACAGCAACATCTGCATGCACATTTTTATTAATCTCAGCAGGGTCAATTTCAAAGTGTAGTACTTTGGCTTGTTTTGCATAATCTTCTAGCCTGCCGGTTACACGATCGTCAAAACGCATACCTATGGCAAGCAACACGTCGCATTCGTTCGTCATTAGGTTAGGTCCGTAATTACCGTGCATACCTACCATACCCACATTTAAAGGGTGAGCTGTATCTAAGGCAGAAGCCCCCATAATTGTCCAAGCTGCTGGTATATTTGCTTTTTCAACCAATTCTTTTAATTCTTTCTCTGCCTGACCTAGAATTACACCTTGACCCCAAACGATAAATGGTTTTTTAGCACTGTTGATTAAATCGGCAGCTGCTTGTATGGCACTCATTTCTGGTTTTGGAACCGGCTTGTAACTGCGAACACCAGTACATTTCTTATAAGAGAAATCGAACTTGTCTATTTGAGCATTCTTAGTGATATCAATTAAAACCGGACCTGGTCTACCAGACTTGGCTATATAAAAAGCCTTTGCCATTACTTCTGGAATTTCAGAAGCTTCGGTTATTTGGTAGTTCCATTTCGTTACCGGGGTAGAAATACCAATGATATCTGTTTCTTGAAAAGCATCGGTACCCAATAAATGTCTTGTAACTTGCCCAGTAATACAAACCATAGGTGTTGAATCTATTTGTGCATCGGCAAGACCAGTGACTAAATTGGTCGCTCCAGGTCCAGAAGTTGCTATAGCAACCCCGACTCTACCAGAAACACGAGCATAACCTTGAGCAGCATGTGTAGCACCCTGTTCATGTCTGGTTAGTATGTGCGTTAGTTTATCTTGAAATTTATATAGCTCGTCATAGACAGGCATAATAGCACCACCTGGGTAGCCATACATTGTTTCGACCCCTTCGGCCAACAAACAATGAATTATTGCCTCTGCTCCAGAAATCTTTATAGCTTTCTTGGAATCTGTACCTTTTTTCTTCTCTTTTACTGTTTCCATAATTAATGATCAAATTCAAGTCTTGCATTCAAGAGTTACAAATACCTGATATTATATTTCGCATAGAATCTAAATAAGATCTAGCGCTGTTATTTAAAACTCATCGGTTACACAACCTTTAGAGGCAGAAGAAACTGTACGAGCATATTTATACAAACTACCTCTTTTCACCTTTAATTCTGGCTGCTTCCAATTCTTTTTTCTTTCAGATAATTGCTCATCCGTTAGGTTGACCGATATTTCATTTTTTTCGGCATCTATGGTAATGATGTCTCCGTTTTCAAGAAGTGCTATAGCGCCACCTTCTTGTGCTTCAGGAGAAACGTGACCTACTACGAAACCATGTGTACCACCTGAGAAACGACCATCTGTAATCAATGCCACATCTTTACCAAGACCAGCACCCATTATGGCTGCAGTTGGCTTCAACATTTCTGGCATACCTGGACCGCCTTTAGGACCTTCATAACGAATAACCACAACATCACCTTTTTTCACCTCACCTCTACCGATACCGGCATTAGCAAGAAACTCGTCATTATAGACTTTAGCCGGACCAGAGAAATACAATCCTTCTTTACCAGTTATTTTAGCCACAGCGCCTTCAGTGGCTAAGTTGCCATAAAGAATACGTAAGTGACCTGTTGCCTTAATAGGATTGCTCAATGGCTTAATAACTTGCTGATGTTCTAATAAACCTGGAAGCTCAGCTAAATTTTCAGCTATTGTTTTACCAGTAACGGTAAGACAATCGCCATGTAACATTCCGTTTTCAAGCATAAACTTCATAACGGCAGGCACACCACCAACACGGTGAACATCTTCCATTAAAAATTTACCGCTTGGCTTTAAATCTGCCAAGAATGGCGTTGTATCACTAATTTTTTGAAAATCATCTAAAGTGAATTCTACATCTGCAGCTTTGGCAATTGCCAAGAAATGCAGTACAGCATTCGTTGACCCACCTAAAAGTGTTAACAAACGAATAGCATTCTCCATAGATTTACGGGTAATAATATCGCTTGGCTTAATATCTTTCTCTAAAAGGTTTCGTAAAGCCTTACCAGAGTTTATAGCATCGTACTGCTTATCTTTTCCTATAGCTGGGTTAGAAGAGTTATAAGGCATTGCCATACCTAAAGCTTCAATAGCCGATGCCATTGTATTAGCTGTATACATACCACCACAAGCACCTGCACCAGGGCAAGCATTTTGAATTACACCTTTGTAATCCTCCTCATTCATAGTCCCTGCAACCTTCTCGCCCCATGCTTCGAAAGCAGAAACGATATCTAAGGTTTTATCTTTGAAACAACCCGAAGCTATGGTACCACCATAAACTAAGACAGAAGGTCTATTTAAACGAATCATTGCCATAAGTGCACCTGGCATATTCTTATCGCAACCAACAACAGTAACCAAACCATCATAATTCATTGCCTGCACCACAGTTTCCATAGAATCTGCGATAATATCTCGAGAAGGTAATGAATAACGCATACCATATGTACCCATTGATATACCATCGCTAACACC
>JANQUX010000188.1 GCA_030730545.1 Maribacter sp.
GAATAAAAAGGTGCCGGTGCCAAACGAATTACGTTTGGTTCGCGCCAGTCGGTTACTACGCCATTTTCCATTAAATAATTAAACAGTGATTTTCCTTGTCCGTGTAAGAAAACAGATAGCTGACAACCTCTATCTTCAGGAGTGATAATTTCAAAAGAACTATCTACTTCTTTATCTATTTCGTGTAAAATATACTCCAAATACGAAACGATTAATTTTCTCTTTTCAATCAACTTTTGCATACCCACTTCTTCGAACATCGTAAGCGAAGCCAAATAAGGTGCCACAGATAAAATAGGTGCATTACTTATTTGCCAAGCATCTGCATTCTCCATAGGTTCAAATTCTGGTTTCATAAGAAAACGAGTTTCTTTCTTCGTTCCCCACCATCCTTCGAACCGTTGAATATCTTTCTTGTTCAGGTGTCTTTTATTTACAAAAATTCCCGATGCGTTACCCGGACCACTATTCATGTACTTATAACTACACCACGATGCAAAATCTGCATCCCAATCATGTAGCTTCAATTCTACATTACCAACAGCATGCGCTAGATCCCAACCAACGTTGGCACCTACCGCTTTTCCGGCTTTTGTAATGGTTTTCATATCCATCACTTGACCGTTGTAATAATTTACTCCGCCTATTAAAACTAATGCTAACTCATCACCTAATTCATTAATTTTCTCAAGTATATCTTCTGTTCTCCAATGATGTTCGCCATCACGCTTCTTAATCTCCACAATGGTTTCTTCTGGATCTAAACCATGAAACCTTACTTGACTTTGAAACATATACTGATCACTAGGGAATGCTTTTTCTTCGCACAGGATCTTAAATCTCTTTTTGGTCGGGTTATAGAAAGAAACCATCAATAAGTGAAGGTTTACGGTCAAGGTATTCATCACCGATACTTCTTCTGGTAATGCGCCTACCACTTTTGCTAATGGTGCTGCTAAACGCTCATGATAGTCCCACCACGGTTTCTCTGCATAAAAATGCCCTTCTACGGCTAATTCTGCCCAATCTTTCATCACCTCATCTACAAAAGACTTGGTTCGTTTTGGTTGCAGACCTAAAGAGTTTCCTGTAAAATAGATAACTTCTTTCCCGTTGATTTTCGGAAAAAGAAACTCATCTCTATATGTTTTTAAGTTGTCTTTTGCATCTAACGATTGTGCAAACGCCAACGTATTTTTAAATTCCATAGCTAATTTTGTATAAAAGTAATCATAAGCCTATAATTTTATAAGCTCTATTCAATAAATGGGTACTACGATTCTGTTCTTAAACGCATTTCTATCATATGCTTTTCAAATCCTTTTTTCTCATAAGCTCTTATCGCAGGCTCGTTCTCAGTATATACATGCAAACGGATTTCAGTTAAACCTGCGTTTGTAGACCAGTCTTGCAAGGCACTTACAATTTTACCATTTATACCTTTTCCTCTATATTCGGGATCGGTGTACATAAAACCTAAATAAGCAAAAGTCTCATGATCCAAGTAGGTTCTAGCCGGTTTTTCTAAAGCATAACCGGTTGCCACAATTTTATCGCCATCACATGCAACCATAACAGTTGCTCTCGGGTTTTCCATCAAAGCATCTAAATCGTAATATTTTACTCCGCTATCTCTAATTGTTGGGTCCATCGGGCGCTCTGCTTTCACCACTTCTTGCTCATGTTGCAACAAAATAGGTATATCACTTTTTATCGCTTCTCTAATCGTAATTTCATTATTCATCGCTCTACTCTTTACAGTCCATTAAATTAAGGCTTAAAACCCTATTTTTGCAAAAAGAAACGCATGCATTTTCTATCACCTCTTTTAGAAAGCTATTTAGCCGATAATTCACAGGCCGAACCTAAATTATTACAGGAGCTTACGCGCGAAACGCACTTAAAAGTCATACAACCACGTATGCTTACCGGGCATTTTCAGGGTCGTGTTTTAAGCTTGCTTTCTAAATTGATAAACCCGACCAATATTCTTGAAATTGGTACCTACACCGGGTATTCTGCCTTATGCCTTGCGGAAGGGTTATCGAAAAACGGACAATTACACACCATAGATGTCAATGCAGAACTGGAACAAATTCAGCGTTCATTTTTTGATCGAAGCGATTATGGTTCTCAGATCATTCAGCATGTGGGTAATGCACTTGATATCATCCCCAAAATGGATATTACTTTCGACCTTATTTTTATTGATGCAGAAAAAAAACAGTACGACAAATACTTAGAAGCGGTATTACCAAAAACCAAGTCTGGTTCTGTTATACTTTCTGATAATGTACTGTGGTCTGGTAAAGTGGTAGAACCCTTAGACCCTAAAGATATTACTACGAAGGTGTTATTAGACTATAACAAAAAACTAAGCGAGCATCCACTTTTAGAAACCGTATTACTACCTATTCGCGATGGTCTGACATTAAGTAGGGTGAAATAAGTACCCCGTACAATCTATAAAATAGCCAAGCGGAAAGTATACCTACCAACGCACCCACCATTAAATCGATCGGAAAATGTACACCTACGTACACTCTACTCATCGCAAATAATAGAGGCCAGATATAAAATAGGTACACCCATTTAAATTTCCGTCTTAAAAAAAGTACTGTTATGGTGATGACAGAAAAGGAAGATGAAGCGTGACCTGAGAAAAAACTGAAGCCTGACGGACTTCTTAATATTCGAATCAACGTATTTATTTCTTCGTCATTGTTTGGTCGTAACCGGGCCACTACATTTTTGGTCAAATCTGTTACTGTAGCCACAAATAAAACCATTACCAATAAGGTCAAAATCATAGTTATAGCTTCTCGCTTCGGAAACTTTACAAAGAATAGAATAATAATAAATGCAAATAAGGGAAGCCAAGGTGGAAATTTGGTGACCGTAGACCAAAAAATATCGTACTGCTCAATACCAAGACTGTTAAGATAGACAAAGGCATCTCGATCCCATTGTAAAATCTTATCTAACATAATAGGTTACTTTCTCTTGATACTGCCCGTTACATCATTGATGTTCTTGCTAACGTCGCTAATTTGTTTTTTAACGTCATTACCTAAGCCAGAGCTAATATCTTTTTTCATATCATCGATATCTTTCTTGATATCTTTTACGAAACTAGTATCAATACCCTGCTTGTCGGCACTCTTCTGAATTTCTTGTTTAATATCTTCGGTAGCATCTTTCAGTTGACGCATACCTTTACCCAACCCCTTGGCAATACCAGGAATTTTGTCGGCACCGAATACCATCACTACGATAAACATAATGAAGAAAATCTCTGCGCCACTTATAAATAATGAATACATAGCAATCATACTACAAATATAAACAAGTTTAGTATCCAAAATTAAAAAAGCCCCGTAGTTATACGAGGCTTTTAACAATAATTATTTTATTAATTATTTTCCTTTAATTCCTTCTTTCATTTTATCGAAATCGCTCTCTTGCTCTTTCTTGGGCCAGCTATTGTTTGTGGTATCAATATCTGCCGTTTCCATTTTAGGATCTATGCTAACCCCAGTTAGCTCAGTAACAGATGATATCACCATACTTACCTCTTTGCTATTCTTTCTCCAAATTTCTGGAGGGTAGGTTACATTCTTAACCGAACCGTCTGCATACGTATATTCTACAATCAATGGCATAGGTAAGCCACCCGGACTGTTATATGTTATTTCGTAAAAATACTTTGGTTCTTTTATCGCTGCTCTTTCTGCTGCGGTCATATTATCCATCATAAACTCTTTTAAAGTTTTAGAAGATTCAGATGGTAAATTATCCTTTAGTTCAGGAGCCACAATATCGGTATCGCCATATTCCTCTAAAAATACCATTGGATTTAAATTCGATTCTGGAATTCCACGCTCAGCCAAATACGCTTTCATTTTTTTGTTCGGGGTATCGCTTACGTAATACTTTTTAATATCCTTAACCGCCAAATCAACATAATCAGTAGTATAAAACCACCCTCTCCAGTACCAATCTAAATCTACAGCAGAAGCATCTTCCATTGTTCTAAAGAAATCTTCTGGTGTTGGGTGCTTAAATTTCCAACGGTGAGAATACGTTTTAAAAGCATGGTCGAACAACTCACGCCCCATAACAGTTTCTCTCAATATATTTAATGCTGTTGCCGGCTTACCGTATGCATTCGGACCAAGTTGAAATACGTTCTCAGGATTAGACATAATAGGAGAAATCGTACTTTGATCTCCGCTCATATAAGGTACGATCTTCGATGGATCACCTCTTCTAGACGGGTATTTATCATTTGGCGCAATTGCTGATGGGAAAGCTTCACCGAATTCTTGCTCAGCCATATACTGCATAAAAGTATCTAAACCTTCATCCATCCATCCCCATTGACGTTCGTCTGAGTTTACGATCATTGGAAAAAAGTTATGACCTACTTCGTGAATAATTACACTGATCATTCCGTATTTAGTTCTATCAGAATATGTACCATCTGCATTTGGTCTACCGTAGTTCCAGCAGATCATTGGGTACTCCATACCTTGATTTTTGGCATGTACAGATATTGCTTTAGGGTAAGGGTAATCAAAAGTATGCGACGAGTACGACTTTAACGTATGCGCCACTGCTTTAGTAGAATACTCTTCCCATAATGGGTTACCTTCTTTTGGGTACATCGATACCGCCATGATATCTCTGCTACCTAACTTAACGGCTTGCATGTCCCAAATGAATTTTCTAGAAGTTGCAAAGCCGAAGTCACGAACATTTTCTGCCTTCAGCTTCCATGTTTTTGTTTTATCAGAGAATCCTTTTTCTGCAGCTTCCGCTTCTGCTTGCGTTACTATAATTACAGGCTTGTCATATGACTTTTTTGCTAGCTCGTAACGGTTCATCATTTCTTTTGTAAATACTTCTTTTCTATTTTGAAGAAGACCTGTACCATCTAAAATATGATCTGCAGGTACCGTAATATTTACTTCATAGTTACCAAATGGAAGTGCGAATTCGCCATTACCCCAAAACTGGTGGTTCTGCCATCCTTCTACATCATTATATACTGCCATTCTTGGAAAAAACTGAGCGATTACATACGCTCTGTTTCCATCTTCCTCAAAAAATTCGTACCCAGATCTAGCTCTGTTTACGGTATGATCAGGTATGTTGTAGTTCCATTTAATATCAAAAGAATATTTGTCTCCACTTTTAAGCGGTGTAGGTAAATCTACACGCATCATCGTAAAATTAACGGTGAATGGTAATGCTTTACCAGATCCGTCTTTTACGTAATCGATATTAAAACCACCATCAAAAGAATCTGTCATATACGTACCGACAAACTTTTCTGGTGTGTCTCCAAGAGAAACTCCGCTTCCGTTTTTCAACAAAGCTTTAGAATCTTTTGTTCTAATGTTTTGATCTAACTGCAACCATAAATACTCTAAATCATCTGGCGAATTATTAGTGTAGGTGATTGTTTCTGTTCCGAATATTTTAGCATCCTTATCGTCTAAACGAATATCCATTACATAATCTGCCTGCTGCTGGTAATAATCAGGCCCAGGTGCACCTGATGCCGATCGGTAGGTATTCGGAGTAGCGAACTCTTCATATAATTGTTTGAACTTACTCTGGTTGGTGTGCCCAGGTTCCTTTTCTTTGGTAACCGCCTCTTGTGCAAAAGTTACGGCGGCAAAAAGGAATAAAATTGACGCAAATGCGTACTTTACTCTCATCATTTTTTAGTTATTTAGTGTCGGAAATTTAAAGTTTTTATAGCGATATCTTAATATCTGTTACAAATTTAACATTCCTTTAATATGTGATTTTATAAGTACGTGGCTCTTTTTCCTCCCATTTACCTTCATATGTACCACATTCTGCTGGTCATCATAGATATCGGTCAAGATTTCGTTTACGATACCAATTTGCTTTAAATTTTTAAGGGGAACATTTGGTACTTCTAAATAACAAATTACCATATCGGTATCGTACTTATGCCCTATAAAATCATACTTCGCAGTTGCTCCGTTTATTTCGACCAAGAATTTGGCGCGTAGGTATTTTTCAAGATATTCTTTGTCTATAGTCGATTCTTTATCTGTACCCAAGGCAGAAATGATACCGTATCGCTCTTTCAATACCGCATTCATATCATCAATAAATACACGGGTAATTATTTGTACCGCTTCATCTTTTTCTGAATAATCTACATTGGTGACACTTATATAAAATTTATGCGCGCCCGTAAAAGCAAAAAGTGGCAGCAGCATTAACAACACTGCAGTTCTAACTAGTTTCATCTGGTACCTTTTAATATCGTGTGTACAAACCATATGCCAAAGATAATCAGCTTAATCTAAAGCATTATATTCTCTATACAACAGGCTTTTTTTTCGTAAATACTCCCAAATATCTAATTCGCTATGGGTATCTACGACTTCTTGAAATCGTGGGTCGACCTCACAGTAATATAAAAAATCGTCTATTTTATCTAGCGGAATCGATAGCTGTTTTACATAAACACTATCGGCATAAAAGTCTCTTACCCGCTCTGTTCTATTATAAAGATTATTTCGCTCTACCCTATTCTTCAGCATTTTGGTACGCCCAGAAATTCCGTTCAACAAAGCATCCATACTCATAATGGGGTTTGCGGTTGCGGCTTGCAGTTCTCGCTCTGCCTTGGTCGGTATTTTTACATAGGCATTGGGCAGCCCCAAGGTAGATGCGGTTACCACTGGATCTAAATCTAAGGTCGGTAGGTCTCTAAGCAAATTACCACTAAGATTATAGGGCGTTACGGTAACTTCATCTAATTCGGTCAAAGCTTCTTCTAAACCTACAGATATCAGCTTACTCTCATAAATTGCCGTGCTGACCACTATAATTTTCTTTTTGTACTGTATTGCAGAAAACTCAAGGGTATCTAACAGGCGAACGGGAATAGAAAAATACCCGTTTTCGTCTGTAATAGAAGCCCTGTTCGAGGTTAAATTGAG
>JANQUX010000189.1 GCA_030730545.1 Maribacter sp.
GCAATACCTTTTGCTACTGCCTCACCGTGTCGCAATTCATAATTGGTCATGAATTCCATTTTGTGTGCTGCCCAATGCCCAAAATCTAAAGGTCTTGACGAACCAGATTCAAATGGATCGCCACCTTGCGCTATATGATGCATATGCATTTCTGCACATTTATAAATGACATATTGCATGGGTTCCATTTCTCTATTTTTCAATGCTGTCGCATTATCCGCTATGTACTTAAAGAAAGTTTTATCCTTAATCAAGGCAACTTTAATGGCTTCTGAAATACCAGAAATCCAATCGCGTTGCTCTAGGGTTTCTAGAAAATTACTATCATTAATGATTGCGAAAGGCGGAGCGAATGTTCCTAAAAAATTTTTCTTTTTAAAAGCGTTTACACTATTCTTTACCCCTACTGCAGAATCGTTCTGAGATAATACTGTCGTTGGTATTCTAATTAACTTAACACCTCTATGCGCAATTGCCGCTGCATAACCGACCATATCGATTACTGCACCACCACCTATAACAACTACAAATGAATGACGACAAATTTTGTTTTCATTGACTCCTTTCAAAACAGAATCAATAGCTGCATCGCTGTTTTTAACTTGCTCGCCACCTGGCAATACCAAAGTATTGGTATACTTTATAGTTTGCTGATTTTTTTTACAATAGGTCTCAATTTGATTTATTAACTCAGGATGATGGTTTTTAACGCCGTCATCCAACACAAACAAAAGTTTGACAGGTTCAAAGCTCTTATAGTCCGCAATTAATTTTTCGAATAACGGATTCTCTAAAGCAAATAGCCCTGAAGTAAAGTACAATTGATAATCGTATTGTACTTGAAAAGACTGTTTTATAGGTTGCAATTGCATATGATTTTATGTTACAGCAAATAATTTTGATAACAGTATTGATGCCGGTAATAATAACAAAACCGCTAATGCCAAATACCAATCTGAAAAACCGGCTACCCAGCAAGCGTTCATCACAACAAGTGATAATACGCCACCCATTACCGCCTTCTTTATATTCCCAGGCGAATTCTCTTTGTATGCCTTTACCAATGGGGTATAAATTAAATACCCGAATAAAATTAAAAACGGCAATAAGACTAAAACATTGTCTCTCTGTTGAATTACAATTAACGTAATAGAAAGTATAACTATTGCATACAAAATACCTGCCCAAACAATGTGCTTTTTATTATTACCATGTACTTCGCCCCTACTTATTAATGTAATGGCAAAAATGTAAACTACAGGTACTAACGCTATGTACCAATTTGAGAGCATACCCACAACAGACATTCCCATTAAAAGATTTAAACCACGGCAAATACCCATATTCAAAGGCCCAACAAATCCGAACTGCTTAAAGT
>JANQUX010000190.1 GCA_030730545.1 Maribacter sp.
AGTGCCTTTAGGTCAATTTCTAAAACGGTTTCCTCTGCCTTAGCCATTTTCCTTCTTTTTGACTGTATCGATTTCCTCAGATTTTACATCCATCGTTTTCACCTTTTCTTTTAGCATAGCCTTATAATATGCACCTCTACTTAAAGGTTCATATTCATTTACTTCGCCCAACATGACCAATTTATCGTTGTTAGATTTTCTAAAACTATAATTTGCCAAGTTGCCTGTGCGAGTGCAAATGGCGTGTACTTTGGTAACATATTCTGCGGTAGCCATAAGAGCAGGCATGGGTCCGAAGGGTTTTCCTTTAAAGTCCATATCTAGTCCGGCAACAATAACTCTAACACCTTTGTTAGCTAGGTCATTACAAACGGTAACTATTTCATCATCAAAGAATTGAGCTTCGTCAATACCGATAACATCGCAAGTATCTGCTAGAATACGAATATTTGCAGCGGCCGGTACTGGCGTAGAACGAATTTCGTTGGCGTCATGCGATACCACCATTTCATCATCATAACGGGTATCTACCATAGGCTTAAAAATCTCCACCTTTAATTTGGCAAACTGCGCTCTTTTGAGTCTACGGATCAATTCTTCTGTCTTTCCAGAAAACATCGACCCGGCAATGACTTCTATCCAGCCGAATTGTTCTTTAGGATTAACTGTGTTTTCAAGAAACATTTTGTAATTTTAGACGAAAATAATCGGTTTTTCGTTTATTATTTAAGAATGATAAAGGTATTTAAAAAACCCGCTATTTAGGACTTTACCGTAAAAATTGTGAGATGAAAAATAAGTTGAAACTGGAATTGAGAAAGTTATCTACAGAAATTTTGACTGCTGATAATTTAGATGATGTAACAAAATTGTATGAGGTTTCTAAAAACCTATACGAGAAACTCGCTGTGCTTAAGTTTATTGAGGTAGAACTCAATGATATGGAAGTTGATGTTTCTAAAAATGCTATTGCGGCAAAATTCGAAGAAATGGCGAATGCCGTAATGAAAGGAAATACAGGAGTGCCAGAGAGTAATCCGCATGAAGAGGATATTATTAAGTATCCAGGGATGGAGACGATAAAAGGATTTATTTCTGAAATGCCAGATAATAATCAATTAGAAGATGTATTGGCAGAGTTTATGTCAACACCGAATCTTATGAAGAATGATAAGGAACTTTTTATGCCTTCAAAAGAAGACCTAAATCAGACCGATGCATCACCAAAATCATTAAATGACCGTTTGGCAAAAAGTAATGTAAAAGTAGATTTAAATGATCGCTTGGCATTTGTAAAACATTTGTTCAATGATAATATGGAAGATTACAACCGTGTGCTATCTCAGTTAAATACCATTGATACCGAAGAACGCTC
>JANQUX010000191.1:0-3359 GCA_030730545.1 Maribacter sp.
TAGAAATTCAGGGTTATTATACTGAATAACCTTCTCGTCTAAGAATACTTTTAACTCATTTTTTGTCATTCAATGGGTATCTCTAAAATTTGCATTATCAATACGGGTACTATCAGCACCATGTTGTAGCAAGCGTGTAGTGCCATTGACCAAACTAGTCCGTATTTAACGCGTATAAATCCTAAAAGAAAACCAACACCAATTTGTGGTGCGACCAATAGTGGGGAAAACAGTAATACTTGAGTACTCATTTCAAAATTACTAATGTGCATGAACCCGAAAGCTATAGTAAATGCATAAAAGACTATTTTGAAATAATTGGCATCTTTAAAAAATAAAAGAGGGCCCCTAAATAATAGTTCTTCAAAAAATGGTGCAATCACTACAGCTAAAAAGAAAATAAGAGCAACTGAATAGTTATCGAACAAATCGTCCATCGCATGTTTACCCATCTCTAACTGAAGAAGATTTTCAACTAAACTTGCGACTATTAGTAGCACAATACTTGTACATAATGCTACAAGCAATAATTTAAAAAATGTTCTTAATTTGTTTGAAAATGAAGTTGTACTATCCTGTTCATAAACCGGATTCTTAGCAAATAATAAAAGTTCTTCTAGCATCTGTTTTCGCTTATGCTAAAATGATTTCTTTATCTACAATTTTACCATCTACCATAGTCAACTTTCTATCTGCCATTTCTGCCAGTTCGCTGTTGTGGGTTACGATAACAAATGTTTGTCCGAATTTTTCCCGTAATTCAAAAAACAACTTATGAAGATTATCGGCACTTTCAGAATCTAAATTACCACTAGGTTCATCAGCAAAGATTATTGATGGGTTATTTATCAATGCCCGTGCTACTGCAACACGTTGTTGTTCTCCACCAGATAGTTCTGATGGTTTATGATTATAGCGATGCGATAAGCCTAAGAAATCTAAAAGCTCTTTTGCCCGAACTTCTGCTTCTGCTTTCGGAGTTTTTTTTATGAATGCAGGTAAGCATACATTTTCAATGGCCGTAAATTCAGGAAGCAATTGATGAAACTGAAAGATGAAGCCAATATGTTCATTTCTGAATTTCGCTAAATCTTTATCATTCAAATTGGTAGTTTCAATGTTATTGATAAGTAACGTACTATCCTTACGATTCGACTGAACATCTAAAGTGCCTAAAATTTGCAATAATGTGGTTTTTCCAGCTCCGGAAGCACCAACAATAGAAACGATTTCTCCTTTTTTTATATGAAGATCAACACCTTTAAGAACTTCTAATTCTCCGTAATATTTATGAATGTTAGAAGCTTTTATCATGAGCAATTAGTTTTTGAGGTATTGTTATGCTGAAATTCAAAATTAATGAAAAAGGAGCAGGGTAAAAATAGTATTTCTCTTTTAGTTGTTACCGTTCTTAGTATACGATGTCATTTGTGCTTTGCTAAATATATTTATGACTTATTTGGGTTGGATGATAAAAGAAAATATTAAATTTGTTTAACTTAAATTAAATTAGGTTAAACACAAATAGCGATTTTATGTCCCCATATAGAAATTTAGAAGAATACAATCTTGAAATTACCGACGAAGTTAAAAGCAGATATTCATCTATTATTGATGAAATAGGCGAAGATGTAGAAAGGGAAGGTTTGGTTAAAACACCTGAACGTGCCGCTAAAGCTATGTTATTTTTAACTCAAGGGTATAAGCAAGACCCAGTAGAGATTTTAAAAGGGGCAATGTTCAAAGAAGCATATGATGACATGGTTATTATAAAGGATATTGAATTATATTCTTTGTGCGAGCACCACATGTTACCATTTTTTGGTAAAGCACATATTGCATATATACCTAATGGTCAAATAGTTGGTTTAAGTAAAATACCCCGTGTAGTTGATGTTTTCGCTAGAAGATTACAAGTACAAGAGAGACTTACGCACGATATTCTAGAATGTATCAATAATACTTTAAAACCAAAAGGTGTAGCGGTAGTTATTGAAGCGTCGCATATGTGTATGATGATGCGCGGTGTACAAAAACAAAACTCGGTAACTACCACTTCAGGGTTTAGGGGCCAGTTCGAAAAAATAGAAACAAGAAATGAGTTCTTGAAACTCATAAGCGCTAAACTTTCTTAATAGTTCTTAAAATCTGTCTTGATTTATTTTTAATATTTGGCATCTTTGTTGTATTCTTAAATTAGATTAACTAATTTTTCAATATGTCAATTTTAAAAGATAAAAAATACAAGCAACTTTTTATGGGGTTGCTTTTTGACGGTATCGGTATGCTGTCTTTCGTTATACCTTTTGTAGGTGAATTTTCAGATATAGTTTGGGCGCCACTTGCTGGTTGGCTCATGACCAGAATGTATAAAGGTAAGGTAGGGCAAGCTGCAGGTGCATTTACTTTCTTAGAAGAGATTATACCAGGGTTCGATATAATTCCTTCATTTACGTTAATGTGGTTGTATACTTATGTTTTTAAGGGTGCTAAAAAAGGGAAAACAATAGAAGTTTAAATCTTATTTTTAGTTTATTAAATATCTTAACTTTAACTCAAATAACTTGAGTTTTGAAGAGAAGAAATTTTGTTGCAAAATCTAGTTTAGGCGGTCTGGCTGCCTTTTTAGGTGTAGATATAGTTTATAAAAATGTAATGCCAGCTGGTTACACTCCTGTAGCCCTACAAGATTCAGATCCATTTAAATTATTCAATAAAGACAAAGGTATGGTCGTTTTAAACGATAAACCTTGGAATATTGAGGCTCAAGCTCATCTGCTAGATGATAGGGTAACACCTAATAAATCAATTTTTATTCGAAATAACGGACTCCTTCCTGAAGAAATCGATGTTGATAAGTGGACGCTTACTATAGACGGTGAATCTGTTCAACAAGAAAAAACTTACTCACTTGCCGAACTTAAATCAAAATTTAAACAGTATACCTATCAATTAACGTTAGAATGTGGTGGTAACGGTAGAAGTGAATTTGACCCACCTGCTGAAGGTAATCAATGGACAATTGGTGCCGTTTATTGCGCAAGTTGGACGGGTGTTCGATTACGCGATATTTTAAAAGATGTAGGTGTAAAAGATGATGCCGTTTACTTTGGATATCATGCAGCCGATATTCATTTAAGTAGAGACCCAACAAAAGAGCCAATATCAAGAGGAGCACCAATGTTTAAGGCTTTGCAAGATGAAACTATATTAGCTTTTAAAATGAACGGAGAGGATATACCCTTAGCACATGGGTATCCGTTGCGTATTATTGCTGGTGGTTGGCCTGCTTCAGTTTCTGGAAAATGGTTGCAACGCATCAGTATTAGAAATATAGTTCATGATGGCGCTAAAATGAC
>JANQUX010000191.1:3459-6923 GCA_030730545.1 Maribacter sp.
ATTGAAAAACCTGCGAACCGTTTAGCTTGGCAACATTTCTCTGCGCAAATTTCTTTTCCACAAGAAGGGTATTATGAGGTTTGGGCAAAAGCTACCGACGCCAATGGTGTTAGTCAGCCAATGTTATTACCAGGTTGGAACCCGAAAGGATACTTAAATAATGCTTGTCATAGAATAGCTGTAAAAATTGCATAGATGATAGAGCAAAATAATGGCGAACTAAAACCAAGTTTTAAACACCGGAATCGAAAAATAATTTTAGTCAGTGCTCTGGCAATAATTGGAGGTATCGCTTTGATATATTTTATGATAGCCCCAAGTCTATCAGCTTTTAAGCTTGACGAACCAGATACAGAAATTGTTGATATACCTGTTGAAAATGAATTTGATAAAATTGAAAATGGCATTCACTTACGTACTGGTTTTATTGAAGCGACTGGCATGACAGAAACCATTCAAAATTGTACCAATTGTCATTCTTCAAAACTCGTTATTCAGAATAGAATGAATGCAGAACGATGGAAATCTACCATCAAATGGATGCAAGAAACCCAGAATCTGTGGGATTTAGGAGAGAATGAAGCTGTTATTATCAATTATCTAGTAACCAATTATCCTCCAAAAAAGAAGGGTAGAAGAGAGGTGTTGGCAGATATTGAATGGTATCAATTAGAAGAGTAAGCTTAAAATAGAAAGCCTTTAGTGAAATACTAAAGGCTTTTAAATTATATCTGGTTTCGAGTTATTCTACTATAACAGAAAATGTCTGTGCAATGTCAGTTTCTCCGCCAGCATCAGCTGTAGTACCGTCGTTTGGTTTTTTTGGCTCATGACGCAATGTAATAGTAATAGTTCCCGTACCTGCTTCGCCAGTAGTTAGTTGAAATTCAATACCTATTGGGTTACCGTTTCCATCAGTATCTGCATAAGTTACTTCTGCTAAAGAACCGGTAAGACCAAAGAAAAACTGGTGCTCATCAGATTCTTCAGCTACTTCTTCTGTAATATCTTCTGCAGGGGTTTCAGTTTCGTTCAATAATTCAATACTAGCAGTATATGTTGTATTTGCTGCTAAATTATCTGCCGTTATAACAGGTGCATTTGGTCCGTCTCCATCTAAATCTTGTGATTGAAAAGTTGCGTTTCCATTTGCACTAGTTAAAGTAATGTTTATAGTAGTGATTATTTCTTCTTCATTTACTACTTCTGGTGTATCATCATCGCTAGAACATGATGTCATTACTGTAGCCATTAGACTTAATGCTAAAACTGTTTTTAGGGCTTTGTTTCTTTTCATAGTTGTTCTTGTTTTCATTTGTTAGTAATTATTATTAATAGTTAAAAATTAGGCGCAGACTTATATTTCTACCCATGTCGTCTACAAAGTATCTTTGGCGATTTAAGTAATCGCGATAATTGGTGTTTAATAAGTTGGTGGCACTTAAGCCAACAGTTAAATCGTTCTTATTTTGTAAGGTAAAAGAGGCTTCTGTATTCAAAGCTATAAGGTGATAAGCATCTGGCGGAGTATTTATGTCTAATAATACGTCTTGCTGTTGTTGTGGAGAAAATACTTCTATGTTTGGCGGGAAATTAGTTTGTTCGAAAACATATTGACTTTCTAAACTCACCAATAAATTATTCCATTTTGCATTCGTATAAGTGATGCTATTCGTAAAGTTTGCAGCAGGTATATTGATTAATGGCGTATCTGTTTCTGTATCGTTACCTCTTACCCACGCAAACTTGTGGTCGGTTCTTATGCTTGATGTCCAGTTATTATACAGTGATGCGTCAATGCCAAATAAAACTGCATTAGTCTGGCGATAAGACCAAACAGGGAATGCACCTCTTATGGTAAATTCTACCCCTGTAGGTTCTAGTAAGATAAAGTCGTTTATGCTATTAAGATATGGCGCCACCGTATAACCCCATTTGCTAGAGTTTCGTTCTAAAGAAGCAGAAAGTTTAGATGAAGTTTCACTCTTAATTCTTAAATCACCCAATTCTATTCTCGCAGCAGAATGATGTAAACCATCACTAAATAATTCTGAAGGGTTCGGTGCTCTTTGTGAAAACGCATAGTTAAAACGCAAATGGTCTTTGTCATTTATTTGATAATGGAAACCTGCAGTTCCTGAAAAATTATGGTAATCAAAAACAGGATTGGTTAATAATTGTGTTCCTAAATCTTCTAAAACGATGTTTGCAAAATCAACATCATACCCACGTTCTTCCCATCTAGATACTCTATAGAATTTTTTTGCATCAATTCTACTAAAATCATAACGGGCACCCGCATCTATGGTCCAATTACTATTTAATTCATAACTACCGATAGTAAATATACCAAAATCATATTTATCGTAATCAGGTATCAATCTTCTGACACCGGTATCGGGGTTGGCAAAGTTGGTTTGATATCGACCCATCGCACCAACCTTAATATCTAATCCTTGTTTTGCATCAAACTGTATATTGGTCAAAAGAGAATGGGTTGTTAATTGTAAATCCAATGAAGCTTTATCAACATCATCGCCTACACGAATATCATATTCATACCTTCTATTTTTTTGAAAATCATACTGAGCTGTCCATTTACCAAACCCTTCAAATCTTCTGTAGTAATTTAGTTTTCCTAAATGGTGCGTAACTTCTTGGTTTGGGTGGTTGATATCGTATGTAAAATCATTTATAATGGTAGGTTCTTGACTATTTATAGACAATATCAAGTCATCTATATTACCAATATGTGAAGCTCTTAAAATTCCGATTTCTGAGTTGAAATACGAATAATATCCTTCCCATCCTTGTAAAAAGTCTCTTTTACCTACATTAAGCGAAAGTCCATTCTCTTTTATTCCAGTATTGGAAAGTAAATAATCAGGTGCTTCTAAATCTCCTAATCTTTTATAAGAGCCTTGAGCTTTTATATACAATCCAGATTTGTATGATTTAGTTAAAGATGATGTAACATTACCGCCACGACCATTTGAAAAGAGATTCAGCTGTGTTTTTCCAAACAAAGAGTCAGTTCTTATAACTGGTAAAGGGTCTAGTACAATAACGCCGCCAATGGCATCACCACCATATTCAATTGCAGCAGCCCCTTTTATAACGCTTATGCTCTGGTTTGCATTAACATCGACATTAGGGGCATGTTCTTCTCCCCATTCCATGTCTTGCATACGTACGTTATTATTAAGAATTAAAATTCTACTTCCGTTTAAACCTTGAATTACAGGTTTTACAATATTTCCTCCGGTATTTAAGGTAGATACACCTGGAATCTTTTTTAAGGCATCACCCAGGCTGTTTCCGCTGTTTCGTTCTATATCTTTTATAGAGAGAATGTCTTCTTGACCAGAATTGGTATTCTTCGGTACGTCACCAATTACTTTTACTTCTGTTAGCTCTTCTAAATGATGCTCAAGTCTAATCTCAGAAAAGGTATCACCATATAT
>JANQUX010000192.1 GCA_030730545.1 Maribacter sp.
ATTGCGCAAAACTACCTTCTAGTCCGATATTGATACTATTAGGAATAAATCCTTTTGCAAAATCTTCTGCATTTCTAGTATCTAAAACTAAGGCTCCAGTTTCATTGGCAACAGCCTCAAAAGCCTCGGGAGTGTATGGGGTAGTGGCACGGTCCATTATCTTGTCTAAACTTTCGTACCCTTGAATGTTCATCAAAACATTTTTAGGAAAATATCCTGGAGGAGCTGTGAGTCCGGTTAAGAGTTCTTTGATAAACTCCTCTTTGGTCATATCTGGTCTCAACGCATAATTTACTTTCTTTTGATGCCCTAAAGTATCGGTAGTTTCTTTACTCATCATTTTACCACAAGCAGAACCAGCACCGTGGTTAGGGTACACAATTAAATCATCGCTCAGTGGCATAATTCTATTACGAAGAGAATCGTATAAATAACCAGCTAGTTTTTCTTCTGTAAAATCTGCAACGACGTGTTGTGCTAAATCTGGTCTACCAACATCGCCGATAAACAAGGTGTCGCCAGTGATAATACCATGCTCTTTTCCTTTTTCATCTATTAATAGGTAGGTGGTACTTTCCATTGTATGACCAGGCGTGTGAATCACTTTTACCTTGTAATCACCCACTTCAAATATTTGATTGTCCTTCGCCGTAGTTGCTTTATAATTAGGTTTTGCACCAGGGCCGAATACAATTTCTGCACCTACCTTTTTTTGTAAATCTAAATGACCACTCACAAAATCTGCATGAAAATGGGTCTCAAAAACATACTTAATTTTTGCGTTGTCTTTTTTAGCACGGTCAAGGTATGGCTGTACTTCACGTAACGGATCAAAAACTGCAGCTTCACCATTACTTTCTATATAGTAGGCAGCGTGTGCCAAACATCCGGTATAAATTTGTTCTACTTTCATGTTGTTATTTATTTGATTAATACTATAAAATTACCCTTTGTATAAGACGTGTACAGTGACATTGGTCACATAAGCGAAAATTTTTAAAAGAATTCCATATAGAAAATAAAGGCGGCCATTACAAGAATAAAATAGCCGAAACCTTTCTTTAATTTTTTACTGTCAATGAAATTACTGAGGTAACTACCAATAAAAATACCCACAAAAGATAGCGAAGTAAAAATGGCAAGAAACTTCCAATCGATGGTCATGGTCATCGCATCACCTAAAAAGAAACCCATTAAAGATTTAATGGCAATTATAATTAACGAGGTACCAACGGCAACTTTCATTTCAACATTCGCCAAAATGACTAATGCAGGAATGATTAAAAATCCGCCACCGGCGCCAATCAATCCTGTTATGCTACCAACAAGTAACCCTTCTATTACTATTAATGGATAGTTATAAGAAACTTCACCA
>JANQUX010000193.1 GCA_030730545.1 Maribacter sp.
AAATAAAGTAGACGAATTAATTATAAAAAATACTGGTTTTAATAATCAGATAAGCTAAACATATGAAAAGTAAAAGAATACTATTTATGATCATTTTGATGATCACCTTTATGGGGTGTGGTATTCAAAATGAAACGAAAACTTTACGTTTGGGTCACGGTCTAGATGTTAGCCATTCGGTTCATAAGGCAATGGTGAAAATGGCAGAAGATTTATCTACTCGTTCAGGAGGTAAACTCAAATTAGAAATTTATCCTAGTCAACAATTAGGTACCGAAAGAGAATGTTTAGAACTTTTACAGATTGGCAGCTTAGATATGACCAAGGTTTCTGTTGGTGTTTTAGAGAATTTTGCACCTAAAATGAAGGTGCTTGGGTTACCTTTTTTATTTAGAGACCGTCAACATTCTTTCGATGTGCTTGACGGACCCATTGGAGAAATGCTCTTAAATGAAGGTGAGAAATACTGGTTAAAAGGTTTGGGGTATTATGATGCTGGTAGCCGTAGTTTTTATACGATGAATAAACCCATTGAAAAACCAGACGATTTAATAGGTGAAAAGATAAGGGTTATGGAAAGTGCTACTGCTGTTAATATGGTAAAAGCCCTTGGTGGTTCGCCAACTCCTATTTCATGGGGTGAGTTATATACTTCATTACAACAAGGTGTCGTTGATGGTGCAGAGAACAATCCGCCAAGTTTTTACCTATCTAGACATTATGAAGTTTGTAAATATTATTCACTAGATGAGCATACCGTACTACCAGATGTTTTATTAATCGGCACTTATGTCTATGATAAGTTGAATGAACAAGAAAAAAAGTGGCTGAATGAATCGGTAAAAGAATCTGTAAAATATCAGCGTATTCTTTGGGCAGAAGCAGAAGAGGAGGCTTTACGAGAAGTTCAAAAAGCAGGTGTAAAAATCATAAGACCAGATAAAACGCTTTTTGCAGAAAAAGTACAAAGTATTTTCGAAGGTTATAAAGAGGATAAAGAAATGTATTCGCTTATCAAACAAATTCAAGAAACCAACTAGTGTACTATGCGAAGTAAAATAGATTCTGTTTTAGGCAAGACCTTGGTACTAATTATGTCTGTTATGGTCATAAATGTACTTTGGCAAGTATTTACAAGATATGTAACCGGTAATCCAAGTTCATTTACCGATGAGCTGGCTCGTTACCTTATGATTTGGATTGGTGTTCTTGGTGCTGCATACGTATCTGGGCAAAATCTACATGTGGCTATTGATATTTTACCATCAAGGCAGAGCAAAAAAACACAGAAAAAATTAAAAGTTATTGTAACCAGTTTAATTATTCTATTTGTCTTTTTTGCTTTTGTAATTGGGGGGTCAAGGTTGGTCTAC
>JANQUX010000194.1 GCA_030730545.1 Maribacter sp.
CACCGCAATATTTAATTCAATATCATTAATGCCCTGCTCAAAAAGCAACTCGTTACTCCGAACAAAAAATTCATTCTGTAGTGGTTGTTTTGTATACGTTATTTTTGGTCCGGTATGTTTTATAAACTCCTCTACCTTAGTGGTAAAATCAAGTTCTACACCCAATATATTCACGAAGATATGCCTCATGAGATAGGTAAGACGTGGTGTGATTTTATGTGTATAAATCAATAACATCTATAGAATTTTTTCATCTGCAAAGCTATAGTAACTTTTTTGGGTAATGATCAAATGATCTAACACTTTAATATCTAAAGTTTCACTAGCAACTTTTATCTTTTGAGTAATCTGTTTGTCTGCAGCACTAGGTCTTAATGTACCTGAAGGGTGATTATGAGCAAGTATAATTGCTACTGCGCCTAATTCTAATGCCTGTTTCATAACTATACGAACATCTACCAAAGTACCAGTGATACCGCCCTTACTTAACTGCGCTTTATGCAATACTTTGTTGGAATTGTTGAGAAAAAGAATCCAGAATTCTTCATGTTCTAAATCACCCAACAGCGGTTGTAAAATCTCGTAAACATCTTTACTACTCCCTATTTTTTCAATTTTGGCGGCATCTTCTCCCCTTCTTCTTCTTCCTACTTCTAAAGCAGCTGCTATGCTTACTGCTTTTGCTTCGCCAATACCTTTAAAGGTCATGAGTTGTTTTATAGAAAGTCTACCTAATTCATTGAGGTTGTTATCTACAGATGCCAAAATACGTTTAGACAGTTCAACCGCACTTTCTGATCTACTACCCGAACCTATTAAAATGGCAATCAATTCAGCATCAGATAATACCGAACGACCTTTATGTACTAGCTTTTCTCTTGGCTTATCATCATCTGACCAATTTTTAATAGATAACGAAGTTGGTTTATCATGCATTGGCTAAAGATACAGAACAAATTATTTTATGGTAAATTTACGCGACAATTAAAAAGCCAACCATGAAATCGATTTTAAACGAAGAGGCGTACCTAGAAATTAAAGGTAGAATAGAGCAACTCTCAGAAACCTCTGAGAAAGGTTGGGGTAAAATGACCGTTGGGCAAATGTGTTGGCATTGTCAATATCCCTTAAAATTAGCTATTAAAAATACACCCAACACTTCTAAAGGCAATTGGTTCATAAAAACCTTCTTTAAAAAGTCGTTATATAATGATAAACCATGGCGAAAAAATTTACCGACTGCACCTCAGCTAAAAACAAAAGAAGCTAAAGTGTTCAGTACTGAACATGAAACCCTCAAAACTTTGGTGAATGATTTTTATGCGGTTCGTAATCGTGAAGAATGGTATCCGCACCCTGCATTCGGACC
>JANQUX010000195.1 GCA_030730545.1 Maribacter sp.
GGTGAGCATAGATTTATGCCAGTATCAATACATGTGCATCATGCTTTAATGGATGGTTATGAAGTATGTTTATTTGTAGCCGATTTTCAACGATTAATGTCGCAAGAAGGAGAGGTTTAGAAGGAGAATTAAAATATGTCTGTTAATTATATTTGAGGTGCTACTTGCTCATTTGTTACGGTTTTGAAGCTTAAAATGAACTCTGTGCCTTTATTTATCTCGCTTATACAGCTGATTGTACCACCGTTCATTTCTACGAAATCTTTAGTAATCATTAAACCAAATCCGGTTCCTTTCTCACCAACTGTACCTTGCCTTACTGCTGGTGCGCCTTTGCTTTCGGTTGTATTTTGCCAGTCGGTATTCATACCTAATCCAAAATCTTTTACTCCTATTTCAACGATATCAGATATGCATTTAGAGGACAGTATTATCTTTTGACCTTTCTCACTAAACTTGATAGCATTAGAGGTTAAATTACGAAGAATGACCTTTAACATATTTTCATCAATAAGGAGTTCTCGACAAGAAATTGCCAATTCTATGTCTATACCCTTATCATTCGCCATTCTTTTAAATTCCTTTTTTATGGAAGTGAACAGTATATCTAGGTCGCATATTTTTTTGTCTAAATTGACACCTTCTAGTTGATTATACGACCAATCAAGTAGAACGTTAACCATAGAAATTCTATCAGTTACTTCGTTTTTTAATTTTTTTGTAATCTCTTTTAGTTCGCTTTCTTCTAGCTGACTTTCAATCATTTCTACAATGGTGCCCACATTATTAAGAGGGCCTCTAACATCATGGGTTAGAAGCGAGAATAATTTATTTTTAAGTTTATTTACTTTTTCAAGTTCCTCATTTTTATATTCTAATTCTTGTTTAGCGACTTGTAAATGTTTAGTCTGTTTTTCAACTTCTGTAATCAGTTTGCTATTGGCATCAACCTGTATTTTTATAGTATTATCTTCAATAGATTTATACTTGTAACCAACCAAAATTGAGAATAAAATTAATTGAAAAGTCACAAGAATTGAAGTTAGTAGTATTATAAGGTCTCCGTCGACATCGTAATATTTTTGAGTAAACCATGCTCCTACATAAAGAATTGAAGCAAGAAGGTAGGGTGTATAGGAATATAAATAATACTTATTAAATCTTTCAGCTTTATATAATTGTATACCTGAAAATAGGCTGAGAAGTGCTGTTGATAATGCTATAACGGCAGCTAACATTATTAAAGAACTGTTTAGCCATTCTATTTTAGTGATTACATTGTTTAAAATATGTAAAATAGGTAAGCAAACTATAATTAGGGCAAATACTTTATAGATAATCGCTAATGTTCGATGATTGTTTTGAGTTATGTTTAGGTAGCTTTTTGTGAACATTAATAGTCCAAAAGTTGATATCATTGCTGTAGAAAGCGAGGCTTTATTGGCAATAAATATGACTTGGTCACTGAAAGGACCATCAAAAATTATACCTAGACTCCAGTGTAAAGTCAATCCAAATATTAGAATAAAATAGTACAGTGTAATTTTATGTCTCAAAACAAGAAATGACAAAAGGTGGTAAATGCCAAAAACGCCAAAAATAGACGTGAAGACAATAGTTATTAAGTACCTAAAATCAATGATATTCATATATAAACAATGAATTTGTTATGTGGGGAGACATGAATCTGAAATGTCTTTTATTATCTCTGCTCTTTGAATTTATAAATTTTTATTGAGAATCTAGTAAGCTTTTGGAAGCATCTTCAATATCGTATATTTTTATTTCATTTTTTTAAATTTCTAATTCATAAGATGCGCAGTTAGTTTAGGAATTAATAATTTGCGCAAGATTTGATTCGCATTTAAATGGTAAACTTAGAAGAGCAGCTTAAAAATCCGGTTTGGTATTCCTTAAATGAGACACATAAAAAGTTTCTTATTGAATATGACGGAGTGCGATTTTATGATCAAGAGGTATGTACTTTTGGGTCTTTTTTTGATGAATCAAAAACCAAAAAAGCTTCTGGTCAATATATAAAAACGACGGATAGTTTCTTCTTCGTATCAGAGAATCAAACCCCAATTATAGATGATACTAAAATTGTTTTAGAGCGAAAAATTGAAGGTTGCCAAATGATTTTAAAGCAACTGCCAGAAGTTTCAACAACAGAGGATATTGTTTTACTGACCAATGAATATATTGATGAGGTATACGATTTAATCTGGTTGGTAATGCCTGGTTATTATCGTAGAAGAACCTTTGAAATGGGTAATTACTACGGAATTTTTAAGGATGGAAAACTGGTTTCAATAACCGGTCAGCGAATGCAAACGAACCTATTTATAGAAGTAAGTGCCGTTGTAACACACCCCGATTATACCAAAAGGGGATTTGCAAAACAACTCATCGTGCACACTACAAAAGAGATTTTAAAAGTAAATAAAACACCTATTCTACATACCAATAAAGGAAATTTAGCAATACCTCTTTATCAGAAATTAGGATACGAATTAACCAGAGATATGAATTGGTGGACCTATCGTAAAATTTGATTAATACTGCTTTTTATGATAAATATTTTTCGTTTTGTTTTGAATTTTTCTACTATTTAAAAATTTGATTCTTTTTTATTTCATTTTGAATTTTATATAAACAACTGATTAGTAGCTGTAAAAAAGTTTATAAACGACTGTAAACGATAACAAACGATAGTAAACGTTTACGTACCGATTAATATTTCAATGCTGTTCTAGGTTTGCAGTGTCGAGTCACAATGGCTTGATAGTATGAACTGTTAAACCATAAAAATTAGTAAGATGAACGCATTAAAAAACAAAGTACAGTTGATTGGAAATTTAGGGCAAGACCCAGAAATCGTAAACTTAGAAGGAGGCACCAAATTGGCAAAGTTTTCTATCGCAACAACAGATAGTTATAAAAACGCGAAAGGTGAAAAAGTTGATGATACTCAATGGCATAATATTGTTGCCTGGGGAAAAACAGCTGAGATTGTAGAGAACTATTTAACCAAAGGAAAACAAGTTGCCGTTGAAGGTAAATTGACACACCGCTCATATGAAACAAAAGAAGGTGAGAAAAGATATATTACAGAAATTAGGTGTAATGAGTTGTTGATGTTGGGGAAGTAGGTTTTAGAAAAAGAGACCTTCTATTGTATTCAGAATGATATTCTAAAATTAGTTATTCGATAAGAATTATAGCAGCTAGGGTTTGAATTTTAGTAAAGAAATATTGCTTCAATTATAAATTTTTGCATCGCACTTTAAATCATAAAAAATGAATGTCAGTCTGAGTGCAGTCGAAGACCCAATTTATGTATGATAATATAAATCATATCACTTATGAATTCATATGTAGTATATATTTTGAAGTGCGTAGATGATTCTTTTTATATCGGAATATCGGGTAATATAGAAAAGCGTTTGATGCAACATGCAATCGGCTATTTTCGAAATTGTTTTACAATAGGTCGAAGACCTTTTGAACTCGAATATACTTTAGAGTTCACCGATGTTATTCAGGCGATTTTATTTGAGAAAAGAATTAAGGGATGGACAAGGGCAAAGAAAATGGCTTTGATAAATGATGATTTTGATATGATTCAAATATTAGCAGAATGTAGAAATTTCACACATTCAAAGTATAAGGAAGATTCATGTTCCTAAGCCCTTCGACTGCGCTCAGGATGACATACTAACTGTATTAAATTAATTTTAGTTTATAATACGTATTTAGTAAACTACTATATGGATTGTGCAACGATATATTCATTTATAAAAACGAGTGTCAGTCTGAGCGCAGTCGAAGACCTTATTTAGTTAGAATGTTTGTTTTTATGAACGCTATATCTTAAGTCTTATGATTTAATGAATCTCATTACAATTGAAAACTAATTTGGACTATAATCTTCCTATTTTTGCAAAACATGATTACAACAGAAAAAGACTTAATACCATTATTAAAAAAGCATTTTGGTTACGATTCATTTAAGCCGAATCAATTATCAATAATTGAAGATGCACTTAGTAAAAAAGATGTGTTGGCTATTATGCCAACTGGTGGTGGTAAGTCCCTTTGTTATCAGCTGACAGCATTGGCTCTTGAAGGAACTGCGATTGTAATCTCTCCGCTAATAGCTTTAATGAAGGATCAGGTAGATGTTCTAAAAGCTAACGGAATTGCTGCTGAGTATTATAACAGCTCTCAGACTCAAGAAACTCAGCAAGAGATTCTTGGGAAATTAGAAAGAGGGGATTTGAAACTATTCTATGTAGCACCAGAAAGTTTAGGCTTTTTTAATAACATTCTCGGTAACTTAAAAATCAGTCTTTTTGCGGTAGATGAGGCTCATTGTATTTCTTCTTGGGGGCATGATTTTAGACCTGCATATACTCAGCTTGGCGGACTAAAAAGGCGATTCCCGAATATTCCGGTAATGGCACTTACGGCTACTGCCGATAAGACTACCCAAGATGATATTGCAGATCAATTACAAATTCCGAATGCAGAACGTCATTTGGCATCTTTCAATAGACCTAATTTATTTTTGGATGTAAAACCTGCTCAAGATAGAATTAAACATATTCTCGATTTCTTAGATGATAGACCGAACGAAAGCGGAATCATTTACTGCCTTAGTCGAAAAAGTACGGAGTCTATTGCCGAGAAATTACGTAATGCTGGTTTTAAAGCCAAAGCATATCATGCAGGTATGTCTTCAGATGAACGTTCTAATGTTCAAGAAGAATTCATTACCGATAAGGTGCCTATTATTGCTGCAACCATTGCTTTTGGTATGGGTATCGATAAAAGTAATGTGCGTTGGGTCATTCATTATAACCTACCAAAGAATATAGAAGGGTATTACCAAGAAATTGGTCGTGGTGGTCGTGACGGACTCCCAGCTCACGCATTATTATTTTACAGTTTTGCCGATGTTGCCCAATTGCGAAGGTTTATTACACAAAGTGAAAATGCAGATGTTGAATATGCTAAGTTAGAGCGTATGCAACAATTCGCAGAGGCATTAAGTTGTCGTAGAATTGCTTTGTTAAATTACTTCGGAGAACAAGTAACAGAGGGTTGTGGTAATTGTGATATCTGTAGTTCTCCACCTGCTTATTTTGACGCTACATTATTGGCGCAAAAAGTATGCTCTGGTGTTGCTAGGTTAAAAGAGCGCGAACCAATGGGTATGGTTATCGATGTTTTAAGAGGTGCGCAGAATGCTCAAGTTCTAGAAAAAGGCTATCAAAATATCAAAACTTATGGTGCTGTAAAAGATGTCTCTTGGTTAGATCTACAACAATATGTTATTCAGTTATTGAACCAAGGGGTGCTAGATATTAATTTTAGGGAAGGTGCAAGACTAGGGTTGACTGATCAAGCAAAAGAGGTTTTATTTTCTGGGAAAAAGGTACAGTTGGCAGTTTTACAAAAGGAGACTGAAAAAACAAAGGCTGTCGCAAAATCACGAAATACGAAAACCAATTTATTCGAAAAGCTTCGCTTGTTGAGACAGCAAATTGCAACGGAACAAAATGTACCTGCCTATGTTGTTTTTGGAGATGCAAGTTTAAAAGATATGGAAGCTAAACTCCCGAAAAATAGAGAGGAGTTTATGCAAGTTTCTGGAGTAGGGCAGGCGAAATTAGAAAAGTATGCAGATGTATTTATTGCTGAAATAACCAAAAACGCCCCTACTAAGAAATCAAAAAAAGCAACGCACGACCAAACTTTTGAACTGTTCAGAAAAGGTTCAACGGTTTCTGAAATCGCTACATCAAGAAACTTGTCTGAGAATACGATATACGGACATTTAATGAAAAAGCATGCCGAAGGGGAAGAGCTCGATTTAAATCAGTTTGTTGATTCAAAAGAAATAGCAGAAATAGAAAAAGCAAAATCTGAACTTACGGAAGCCACAGGCCTAAAAGACTATTTTGAATTCTTTGAAGAGAAAATGCCGTATTGGAAAATTAAGTTTGCTCTGTATATGTTAGATTCTTAAAAATGGAAAGTTGTCAGCGTTAAAAGTTAACGGTTACACCCATTTGCCTCGGTCCGAAATTTAGATTCCAACTAACCATTTTCTTTTGGTTGTTGTATTTCTCGTCATATCTTCTGTCTAGATATTTATCTATAGATTCTACGGTAGCAATACTTATGGCAAATGCAAACACCATATCACTCAAGTAATGTTGACCATCCCAAACACGAGAAATACCCGGAATAGCGCCTAAAGTGTAAATACCTGCTTTTACCCACGGGTTTTTAAATTGCTTACCAATGGCGTATGCATTTGTAAATGCCAATAAAGCATGACCAGACGGAAAAGAATGGAAGTTTCTACTTGAATTGAAAGGGTCGAATGTGTCTTTACCTAAATTAGCCAAAGGTCTTGCTCTACCCACTACAGATTTTAATACCTGTTGTAGAAGTCCCGCTGAAGTCGCTGATGAAATTAATAATACTCCGGTTCTTCTTAATTTTTCGTTTTTGGTAATTAAACCCACAGCGTATACACCTGAAGTGGCTATATAATTATTTTCAGGACTCCCGTAAAGTTCCCCATAATCACGTATAAATTGTGGTACGCCTTCTCTATTGTTTCTAATGAACCGAGATGTATCGTCGTCCACTAAATAAACTAAACCTGTACCCCCAACTACAGCACCGAATTGTGCCCATTGCTTACCTTGCCAATGAAACGGACTCGCATAAGAATGACCTACACCTCTGAACATGCTACCAACATCATAGGTAAACATATTCCAACGCGTTTCTGTAGAATCTTTTACGGAATCTTGAGCGTTTAAAGAAATGCAAAAGGTTAAGCCTAATAGGATTAT
>JANQUX010000196.1 GCA_030730545.1 Maribacter sp.
AATAAGGTTTATATCTTTAATTAAAGGAATCGCCTTTTCAACTTTTGCCGTTGTAGAAGACTTGTTAAAATACCAAGACCATTTCAAAAAATCGACATCTAGTCTTGGTTTCATGTAAAACGGACTAGCAGAATTAAACATCATTTTTATCCCCTTAGCAATCATACCTGGCGATGCTAACGGAATTATATGACTTGGGGTTATATACCCTGCATTTACAAAAGATGCACCAGATGTGATATCACTTTTATCTATTACGGTAACCTTAAAACCTTCTTTAGTTAAAAAATAGGCGGTGCTTAAACCAACAATACCGCCGCCAATTATAAGGACGTATTTCATTTTTTAGTACTAAAATTTAAATTACTTGAAATCCATAAGCATACGGATCTTCGTCGTCTATAGTAATGGTGTTTTGACCATATATTTTTGCCCAACCTTTAATACTCGGTATTATAGCAGGTGTACCAGCTAAAGTCGTTTCTTCTTCTACCCTGCCTATAAACTGAGATCCTATATAGCTCTCGTGAATAAAATCTTCACCTACACCTAATTTCCCTTTTGCATGCCATTGCGCCATTCGTGCAGAAGTACCTGTACCACATGGTGAACGGTCAATTGCCTTATCACCATAAAATACAGCATTTCTTGCGGTGGCAGAATCAGAAATAGTATTGCCTGTCCATAACATATGACTCACATTTCTAATAGTTGAATCTTCTGGATGGATAAATAAATCGGGATATTTCAGATTGATTTTCTCTCGTAGTTCTTGACTGAATTGAATTAATTGACTTGCGGAGTAATCTTGAATGCCGCTAAAATTCTTTTGTGGATCCACAATAGCATAAAAATTTCCTCCGTAGGATACATCAAAAACAACCTCTCCTAAATAAGATGAGTCAATAGTTAAATCTGTCGCAGCCAAATACGACTTTACATTGGTCAATTTTACCCAGTCTACTTTGTTATTCGTTTGTTGATACGATATATGTACTAAGCCAGCGGGAGTTTCCATACGAACTTTCCCGGGTGTTTTAGGTATAATTAATCCTTCTTCAATACCAATGGTAATAGCACCTATGGTACCATGACCACACATGGGTAAGCATCCGCTGGTTTCAATAAACAATATTCCGAAATCATTATTGGGGTCGCTGGGTGCATAAAAAATGCTACCGCTCATCATATCATGACCACGAGGTTCGAACATGAGTCCTTTACGGATCCAGTCATATTCCTTTAAAAAATGTTGGCGTTTTTCGCTCATGGTCGCTCCGACCAAATCAGGACCACCATGTTTTACAACCCGAACAGGATTACCACAAGTATGCGCATCGATACAAACAAAAGTGCTACT
>JANQUX010000197.1 GCA_030730545.1 Maribacter sp.
GTAGCGGTGCGTGGTTGGCGAGCAGGGTGTCCGTAAATTTGGGTGATGACTTCGTGAAAAAGTTCTTGATTTTTATGGTGTCGATACTAGCCGTAAAACTTTGGTTTTACCAATAATTTAAGCAAAATTTGTAGTACAATATAAAATGATATAGCATGCCAGGTTTCGAGTTGTTTGGGGAGAGTGAAAAAAGTCAAGTTCAAGATGTTCTAGATTCAGGTGTATTAATGCGTTACGGCTTTGACGGAATGCGAAATAACCATTGGAAGGCATTAGAGCTTGAAGCAGCTTTATCGAAACGAATGGAAACTACATATGCGCAATTGGTAAGTAGTGGTACTGCCGCTTTAACGGTTGCGCTTGCAAGTGCTGGTGTTGGAGCAGGTGACGAGGTGATTATGCCAACTTTTACATTTGTAGCAAGTTTTGAATCTATTTTGGCTATAGGTGCTATACCCATTCTTGTTGATGTTGATGATACTTTAACCTTGGATCCTGAAGCAGTTGAAAATGCTATCACCGATAAAACTAAAGTAGTCATGCCAGTTCATATGTGCGGTTCTATGGCAGATTTGGGTGCATTGAAGGCTATTTGTGATAAACATAATTTATTGCTGTTAGAAGATGCCTGTCAAGCAATAGGGGGTAGTTATGATGGTAAACCTTTGGGTAGTTATGGTGATATCGGCTGTTTTTCGTTCGATTATGTAAAAACAATAACCTGTGGTGAAGGCGGGGCAATCATTACCAATAATGAAAAATATAAAACGAATGCAGATCATTACTCCGATCACGGTCATGATCATGTGGGTAACAATCGCGGAACGGAAACGCATCCGTTTTTAGGATATAATTTTAGAATATCAGAATTAAATGCAGCTGTAGGTTGCGCACAAATTGAGCGGTTGGATGATTTCTTATCCATCCAAAAGAAAAATTATACGGTTTTAAGAAATGTCTTATCACCGCTTTCTAATATTACATTTAGAAAAGTACCAGAAGGGGGGGTGGAGAATTATTCGTTTATCTCTTTCTTTTTGCCAACTACAGAAATAGCAAAAAAAGCGCATACAGCTTTAGGTGAGGCTGGTGTTGATGCGTGTTTTTATTGGTTTGATAATAACTGGCATTACTACAAAAAGTGGGAGCATTTAACCCATAAAAGATCATTAGGTAAGTTGCCGCAAGAGGTTGTTAATCAGTTGCCTGACTATTCACAATCGGACTTCTCAAAATCTGACGCATGGATCGGCAGAACCATCTCATGTCTTGTAAAACTAAGCTGGACAGAAGAAGATGTTGCTGAACGTGCAACTAAAATGAAAGACGTTTTAGAAAAGTTTATTTAGAGAATTAATACTTCACGTATTCTACAATTTCTAATCCGTATCCGACAATACCTACGCGTTTCGCTTGGGTACTGTTGGTCATAAGTTTTATTTTATGAATACTTAAGTCATGTAGAATCTGAGCTCCGATACCGAAGTCACGATTATCCATTTCTATTTTAGGTGCTTTGTGAACGCCTTGTTTTTGCAATTCTTTCAACTCTTTTAACCTAGAAAGTATATTAAGAGATTCTGAATCTTGGTTGATGAATACGATAGCCCCTTTACCTTCTTCATTAATCTTGTTAAACATATCCTCTAACTTTTCGTCTGGGTTATGTGTCAATGTTCCTAAAATATCATTGTTGATGAGGGTAGAGTTGATTCTGGTCAATATTTTTTCTTCAGATGACCACGAGCCTTTAGTTAAGGCAATATGAATATGATTGTTTGTAGTCTGCTTATACGCACGAAGTCTAAATTCGCCAAAACGAGTGGTAATATCAAAATCAATTTCTTTGTCGATTAAGCTGTCATGTTCCATTCTATAGGCAACAAGATCTTCGATAGAAACAATTTTAAGATCGAACTTTTTGGCAACATCGACCAATTGTGGTAGGCGTGCCATGGTACCGTCTTCATTCATTATCTCTACGATAATTCCCGCAGGTTGTAATCCCGCCAATCGCGCAAAATCAATAGCCGCTTCGGTATGCCCAGTCCTTCTTAAAACTCCGCCTTCTTTAGCTACTAATGGGAATATATGTCCCGGTCTAGCTAAATCATGGGGTTTTGTATCACTCTCTGTTAATGCTATAACAGTTTTAGACCTATCACCGGCAGAAATACCTGTGGTAACTCCTTTACCTCTTAAATCTACAGATACGGTAAATGCCGTTTCTAAAGGATCGGTATTGGTACTTACCATCATATGTAATCCTAAATCTTTACAACGACCTTCGGTTAAAGGTGCGCAAATTAGCCCTCTACCATGAGTAGCCATAAAATTGACCGTTTCTGGTGTAGCAAGTTCTGCAGCCGCCAAAAAATCTCCTTCATTTTCACGGTTTTCATCATCAACGACGATAATTACTTTACCGGCGCGAATATCTTCAATCGCTTCTTCTATACTATTCAATTGTATTGTACTAAGATCTGTCATGGTTAAGAATCAACTTTATCTTTTTTCTTAAATATTTTTTTGAAGAAATCGGCTATAAATCCGAAATCCATCATTCCCTTATCCTCTGTGGCTCTTTTGGTTAAAATGAACCCTAGTGGCAGCATAATCAACGTAGAAAGCCAAGCACCTAACATTGGGTGTATATTGCCTTCTTTAGCATAATTGCCTGCAAAAACTCCTATAAAATAATATATTAGGAAGAGTACTATGGCAATTACCATGGGTAAACCTAAGCCTCCTTTTCTGATAATTGCACCTAACGGAGCGCCTACGAAGAATAAAATAATACAAGAGAATGCTAATGCATATTTATTGTGAAGCGAAAGAATATGCATGTTGTAGATTTTATATCGCTTCTGCATTTCTTCTTTTTTCCCACTCACGGTACCCAATATACTTGTGGTGGCATTTTTAGCGCTACTTAAAATTTGTATCTGTTGCCAATCGGGGAAAAGCATTAATATATTTTCAGTAATGGAGTCTTGTAAAACTAAATTTGCCTTTGATTTTTCGGCTTTTATATTAATGAGACTATCTTTTTTAGAAATTGTCTGGCTTTTTGTCGAATCTAGATTTTTAGCAATTAGCGGTACGAACATACCTGTTCTACTTTCCACATTTTTAGAAAATGCACGTACAACCCGATAATTATCGCCTCGTAATGAATCTATATCTTTCGATAGACGAGAAATATTCTTCATTTTATCGGTACTAATATCTCTCTCTTCTTCTAACTCGTCATTATTAATTTCAGGTATTTCGATATTCATGGTGTAGGTATCGAAATCTGCCTGAGCAAAAGGGAATTTCATTTTACTGTCATTGCTCTTAGAAGTAATATCTTCATAGTAATGACCGTCTGTTAATACCAATTGAATAAGGTCAGACTCTTCGCTACTTATTAATTCTCCCGTTTTAGATTTAATAACGGTGGTGTTTAAGTTGTTTGCAGATTTTCTATGGATAATTACATTTTTAAGAAAACGGTCATTATCGCCATACTTCTCATCTACCTTAATGTTCATGCCCTCAAAATCACTAAAAACTCCTTCAGATACTACTGCTGCAGGTTTTACCTTGGCAATATTTCTACGAAGGTTATATATTTTTCGCTGTGATAGGGGGATGACGTTATTGGCAAAGAAAAAAGTGACTCCGCCTAAGAGGGTCACGAATACGATTAAACTCAACATAGATCGTTGCAGCGAAATACCCGATGCTTTCATGGCAGCGAATTCATAATTCTCAGCAATAGATCCAAAAGTTAAAATAGAAGATAAAAGTACGGTAAGCGGAAGTACTTTTTCAGTAAGATCAGGCATTAAATAAAAGAGGAACTTACCGATAATAACAATATCTAAACCTTTGCCCGCGAGGTCATCAATAAAAAGCCAAATCGTTTGAAATATGAAGATGAACATCAATATTACAAACGAACTGACAAAATTAAAGACGAACCTTGATAGGATATATCGGTCTAGTATTCTCAATAGTTCTAATTTCTTAGAATGAAATAGCCTTCACCCTTATATTTAGCTTCATCAAAAGTAAATAAGGTTTTGGACAATGTCTGATCTGTTTTAAAAGAATTAACAGTGATTGTCGTTTTTGTACCGTTTTTACCTGTCTCGATTAAATTGTAAATGTGCTTAGTACCCATATCAATACCTAATAACCTCGATTTAATTTCGGTATCAGAATCAATATGTGTCAATTTTACGTATTGTATTTTTCTACCTTGAATATTCTGTAGAATATCCCAAGCATAATTGTGTCCTTCTCTATAAAAAGTAAGCATTTTAGAAGGGGTCATCGCATTTTCATCATCAGACTTATCTTCTATAGTAACTTCTTCGTTTTCTGGTACGATAGTGTATACTTTATTGCCGTCAAAAATTTGTTGAGAACCTAAGTAGTTGAACATGTATTTATTCCCTGCAAGGGTAACATCGCCTCTTGTTTCTTGGTTAATACCTGCATCTGCATTCTTTAAATCAAATTTGAAGTCTACAAAGATATTGTCATAGCTCTGTACTTTGTTATAAACTTCATCTAATAATGCTTTTGCTTTATCTGAACCTTGTGCATTTGCAAAGGTTGCGGTAAGCATAATCGTCAAAACAATAATAATTTTCTTCATCTTTTTAATATTATTCATTATCCAAAATTTGTTGAAGGGCAACCATGTCAGATACATAAACCTGCCGTGCTTTACTGCCTTCAAAAGGACCTACAATGCCCGCTGCTTCTAACTGATCAATAATTCTACCGGCTCTATTGTAGCCTAATTTCAATTTTCGTTGAATTAATGAGGCTGAACCTTGTTGTGCAATTACGATAACTTCAGCAGCTTCTCGAAACATTGCATCCCTTTCAGAGACGTTATTATCAAGACTCGTGCCAGAATCTTCACCAACGTACTCAGGTAATTCATGCGCATCTGGGTAGGCACGTTGGCTGCCGATGAAATCGACTATTTTGGCTACTTCAGGCGTGTCAACAAATGCACATTGAATACGGGTAACATCGTTACCTTGTGTAAATAACATATCTCCTCTACCGATTAATTGATCGGCACCTGCGGTATCTAATATAGTTCTTGAATCTATTTTAGACGTTACCCTAAAAGCTAACCTCGCGGGGAAGTTGGCTTTGATGATACCTGTAATAACGTTTACAGAAGGTCTTTGCGTCGCAATGATCAAATGTATACCAATTGCTCTCGCTAATTGCGCTAGCCTTGCTACGGGTGTTTCTACCTCTTTACCGGCGGTCATGATCAAATCTGCAAACTCATCAATCACCAAAACGATATAGGGTAAGAATTTGTGTCCGTCATTCGGATTCAGTTTTCTCGCCTTAAACTTGGTATTGTATTCTTTTAGGTTACGTACCATGGCTAATTTCAACAATTCGTACCTATTATCCATTTCAATACAAAGTGAATTCAGTGTGTGAATTACTTTTGTATTGTCTGTTATAATCGCTTCTTCAGAATCTGGAAGTTTAGCTAAGAAATGACGTTCGATTTTATTGTAAAGGGTAAGTTCTACTTTCTTAGGATCGACCAAAATGAATTTCACCTCTGCCGGATGCTTTTTATATAGTAACGATGTAAGTACCGCATTTAAACCAACCGATTTACCTTGACCGGTAGCACCTGCCATTAGTAAGTGTGGCATTTTAGCTAAATCGACAACAAAGGTTTCATTACTAATCGTTTTACCGAAGGCGATAGGCAATTCCATTTCTGCTTTTTGAAATTTGCTAGATGCAATTACCGAGCGCATAGATACTATAGATGCGTTTTTGTTCGGTACTTCAATACCTATTGTTCCCTTACCCGGTATTGGGGCAATAATACGAATACCCAACGCCGCAAGTGATAATGCGATATCATCTTCAAGGTTCTTAATTTTAGATATTCTAACTCCCGCATCCGGTACTATTTCGTATAACGTTACCGTCGGACCGATGGTTGCCTTAATTTGGGCAATTCCTATTTTATAATTTTTTAGGGTCTCAACAATTTTGTTCTTATTTTCTTCTAATTCTTCTTGGTTGATGGTAATGCCGCCAGTAGCCCCATGAGGATCTAAAAGATCAAGTGTTGGGAATTTGTAGTTACCCAGTTCTAGGGTAGGGTCGAACTCCCCAAAATCATCTACAAGTTTATTGGCAAGAATATCAATTTCTTCTGGTTCTTCAATGACACTCTCAACCTCCATTGCCAAAGTTTCTTCGGGTTCTGGAGCGGTAATTTCAAAGTCTGACACTTCTTTTTCTAAATGCGGAATTTCAGTTTTATGAGTGTAGGTATCTATAATTACAGGAGCTTCTTCTTCTAACGAACGTATAAGTAAATCTTCTTCCTCTTGTTCTTCTTGCTCTTTCTTTCTGCTTGCTTTTCGTTCTTGGGTTGCTTTGAACTCTGTTGAAATAGCTTCTTTTCTTGATTTAAAGAATGATGAAATTCCTTCAGGGGTTACTTCAAAGAGCCTAACAAGAATAAATATGAGTCCGAATACCAATAACAATAGCACCCCAATTTTCCCAGCATAGTCCTGTAAGAAATCGTTCATTTCAAAACCAACCAATCCACCAAGTAACGGACTTGAAGTAGCAAAGAAACCTAAGGCAATTGAAATCCATATAACAAATAACAACCCCCAAATCCATTTTTTAAATAATGCTTTTAAAGAACTGGATAGGGTTTTACAATCAGAAGCACAAGGGGACTCTTTAGAATCCTATTACGCACGCATACCAACTCCTTTAAAAGGATTACTTGAACTTGTATAT
>JANQUX010000198.1 GCA_030730545.1 Maribacter sp.
CTATTGAAGTAGTGTCTGAAACTCAAGAATCTAGCTATAAGATTCAAAAACAGAACGGAGATAATTATGATGAATTTCACGCGCATCTTGAACCAATTTCGTTTGATGTTGATGACTCTGAAGAATATAAAGAGGTGATTTTTTCCGAAATTGAAGATTAAAGGAAGTTACCTAACTAGTCATTATAACTCATTAGCTCTTTTCTTTCTCCCTTTTATTTTACAAATTATAAGCAGTACTATCTTTTACAGAATTCAATACAAATGAACTATGTATGGTCGAGATACCATCGATGATAGATAGTTTTTCATTCATAAATTCATGAAACTCCGCTATATCATCTAAAGCGATTTTCAATAAATAATCGAAATTACCAGATACTTGATGACATTCCATAATATCGGGTAGAAGCAATATTTGCTCCTTAAAACTGTCTGCCAGTTTCTTCTGTTGTTTCGATAAGGTTACTTGGCAATAGGCGATTAATTTCTTTTCAATTTTCGTTCTATCTAGTAAGGCAACATAGGCTTTAATGATTTTCTGCTGTTCTAGCTTTCTAATTCTTTCGTAGGTAGGGGTAACGCTCAACCCTACTTTAGCCGCAATTTCTTTAGTATTTTGCTTCGCATTTTCTTGAAGTTGCATCAATATTTTACCATCAATCGTATCCATACTAGTTTATTTTTCTTTTATTTAAATCAATAATGAACTTAACAGTTATTTAAAACTGTTAAATTAAGTATATCGGTTCAATATTCTGTATTTGGTATATATAAAGTAATTTATTATCAGTAATCGTAAATTTACAGTATTAATATACGCATAACAAACCGCAATGAATATGAATAGCGAACAACAGATAGATGAGCTGTTAACCAAACTAATTCAAGAGAAAGATAGAGTTATAGGTTACCCAGTTGCAAAAGATTTTGATTATTCAAGATTATACGAGTTTTTAAAGCATCCTATAAATAACGTAGGTGATCCTTATGAAGATAATACGTATAAGGTTCAAACACATGAAATGGAGCGAGAAGTGGTTGATTTCTTTGCAAAATTATACAGAGCAGATCCTAATGATTTTTGGGGATATGTCACTAACGGTGGGTCTGAAAGTAATTTGTACGGCTTGTACTTAGCAAGAGAATCTCATCCAAAGGCAATGGTATATTTTTCTGAATCTACACATTACAGTGTAAAGAAGAATATTCATTTATTGAACTTGCCGAGTATTACGATTAGGGCGCAAGAGAATGGTGAGCTAGATTATGATGATTTAGAGAATACCTTGCAATTGAATAGAGATAAACCGGCTATTATTCTAACCACTTTTGGTACGACTATGAC